>DASWMB010000116.1:0-11556 GCA_036399955.1 Allosphingosinicella sp.
GCGCGGCGATCAGGGTGCGGATGATCAGAGCGAAGCCGAAGACGATCAGCAGGAAACGGATCGTCTCCCACCAGCTCTCCTTCTTCTTCTTTTCGGGCGTTGCGGGGGGCTGTTCCGCGGCTGCTTCGCTCTCCATCGCCCCGCTTTCGCTTGGCCGGAGGGAGGGGTCAAGCGGCTATGCAGGGCCGCCCGCCGCTCCTAGAGAGGCCGCGCGACGGAAGGAGGCGCGGCAATGAGCGAGGCATGGGCGGCGGTGGAGGGCAGCGAAGCCGTGCCTCTCAAGCGCCTGTTCGAGGCGGAGCCGGACCGCCTGCAGCGGCTCGTCGTCGAGGAGGGCGGCATCCGCTTCGACTTCTCGAAGACGCACCTCAGCGTCGCTTCCCTCGCCGCGTTCGAGGCGCTGGCCGAGGCGCAGGACCTCGCCGGCGCGCGCGAGGCCTTGTTCTCCGGCGCGATCGTCAACCCGACCGAGGGGCGGGCGGCCGAACATGTCGCCGAGCGCGGACAGGGCGCCCCGGATAGCGTCGCCGGCGCCAAGGCGCTCCACGCGCGGATGCGGGCGCTGATCGACGCGATCGAGGCGGAAGCCTTCGGCCCGGTCCGGCACATCCTCCACATCGGTATCGGCGGCTCGGCGCTCGGGCCGGACTTCCTGATCGACGCGCTCGCCCGCGCCGAAGATCGCTACGAGGCCGCCGTGGTGTCGAACGTCGACGGGGCGGCGCTCGAGGAGGCGGTCGCCGGCTTCGATCCGCACGCGACCCTGCTCGTCGTCGCATCGAAGACGTTCACGACGCTGGAGACGATGCTGAACGCGCGGTCGGCGATCGCCTGGCTCGCGGAGGCGGGGGTCGAGGACCCCTATGGCCGAATCGTCGCGCTGACCGCGAGTCCCGAACGGGCGATCGAGTTCGGCATCGACGAGACCCGTGTCCTGCCGTTTCCGGAAAGCGTCGGCGGACGCTACTCGATGTGGTCCTCGATCGGCTTCCCGGCCGCGCTCGCGCTGGGCTGGGACGGCTTCGAGAGCCTGCTCGAAGGCGCCGCGGCGATGGACCGGCATTTCCGCTACGCGCCGGCCGCGCGCAACGCGCCGCTGCTCGCCGCCTTCATCGACCGCTATTACGCCAATGTCCGCGGCTGCGAGACTCGCGCCGTGTTCGCCTATGACGAAAGGCTGCGGCTGCTCCCGGCCTATCTCCAGCAGCTCGAGAT
Source organism: Allosphingosinicella sp. (assembly GCA_036399955.1). GTDB lineage: Bacteria > Pseudomonadota > Alphaproteobacteria > Sphingomonadales > Sphingomonadaceae > Allosphingosinicella. Next base: position 1,216 of record DASWMB010000116.1, read on the forward strand.
GGAATCGAACGGCAAGTCGGCGAAGCTGGATGGATCGCCTGTCGGGCGGGCGACGTCGCTCATCACCTGGGGCGGCGTCGGGACGGATGCGCAGCACGCCGTCTTCCAGCTCCTCCACCAGGGGACGCACCTCGTGCCGGTCGAGTTCGTCGCCAGCGTCGAGCCCGGCCACCATCAGGACGAGGAGCATCACCGCCAGCTCCTGATCAACTGCTTCGCCCAGGGTGCGGCGCTGATGGCGGGCAAGGGCTCGGACGATCCCCACCGCTCCTATCCCGGCGACCGTCCCTCGACGACGATCCTCCTCGACCGGATCGATCCGACGACGCTCGGCGCGCTGCTCGCTTTCTACGAACACCGCACCTTCGCCAACGCCGTCCTCCTCGGGATCAATCCGTTCGACCAGTTCGGCGTCGAGCTCGGCAAGGAGATCGCCAAAGCGATCGACGCCGGCGAGGCGCCGGAGTTCGATCCCTCGACGGCGGCGCTGATCGCCCGCGCATTCGGAGAAGAAGGCTGATGCCCGGCTACGACTACGACCTGTTCGTCATCGGCGCGGGATCGGGCGGCGTGCGCGCGGCGCGTGTCTCGTCCGCGCACGGCGCGAAGGTGGCGATCGCCGAGGAGCACAAGGTCGGCGGCACCTGCGTCATCCGCGGCTGCGTGCCGAAGAAGCTGCTGGTCTACGGCGCCCATTTCGCGGAGGACATCGCCGACGCCAAACGCTTCGGCTGGGAGGTGGCGGAATGCCGGTTCAACTGGGCGACGCTGCGCGACAATGTGCTCGCCGAAGTGACGCGGCTCGAGGCGGCCTATACCGAGACGCTGGAGAACCACCGTGTCGAGGTGATCAAGGATCGCGCCGTCGTCGCCGGTCCGCACCAGGTGCGCCTCGCCGGCGGGCGCACCGTCACCGCGCGCATCATCCTCATCGCGACCGGCGCGCGGCCGGTCGTCCCCGATTTCCCCGGCGCCGAGCACGGCATCACTTCGAACGAGGCCTTTCACCTCGACGCGCTGCCGAAGCGGGTGGTGATCGCGGGCGCAGGCTACATCGCCAACGAGTTCGCCGGCATCTTCCACCAGTTCGGCAGCGACGTGACGCTGGTGAACCGTTCCGACGTGATCCTGCGCGGCTATGACGAGACGATCCGGGACCGCCTCCTCGCCATCTCGATGATGAAGGGCATCCAGTTCCGCTTCCACGCCGAGTTCCAGAAGGTCGAGAAGGCGGAGGACGGGACGCTCAGGATCGAGATGACCGGCTGCGACGCGGTCGAGGCGGACGTTCTCATGTACGCGGTCGGCCGGCAGCCGAACACCGAGGGCCTCGGGCTCGAAAGCGCGGGGGTCGAGATCGACGACAAGGGCGCGGTCAAGGTCGATGCCGACAACAGATCGAGCTGCGACAGCATCCATGCCGTCGGCGACGTCACCAACCGCGTCCAGCTGACGCCCGTCGCGATCCGCGAGGGCCAGGCCTTTGCCGACACCATCTTCGGCAACAAGCCGACCCGCGTCGACTACGAGGCGATTCCCTCGGCCGTCTTCTCGCACCCGCCGCTCGCCGGCGTCGGCCTCACCGAGGGGCAGGCCCGCAACAAGCTCGGCACGGTCAAGACCTACCAGTCGGACTTCCGGGCGATGAAGAACGTGCTCGCCGGCCGCAACGAGCGCGCGCTCTACAAGCTCGTCGTCGACGGGGAGACCGAGGAGGTGGTCGGCATCCACATGATCGGCCCCGATGCGCCGGAGATCCTCCAGGCGGCGGCGATCGCGGTCAAGGCGAAGCTCAAGAAGGCGGATTTCGACGCCGTCGTCGCGCTCCACCCGACGATGGCGGAAGAACTCGTGCTGATGCGCTAGCCGCCGCGTCCCGGTCTCGCAGTCGTTTCGCGCGATCGGCAAGGCCGCGGCACGGCGTCCGAGACGAACGCTAAGCCTAGGAAATCTTTTGCGCTATTGACTCCTGTCGCGAAGGCTGACGTTATGCCGGCCGCATCTGCGGGGGGGTTGCCAAACCCTTGATGCGTTCAGCGAATCGATCGCGAATCACCAGGAACCTTCGGGGGAGACTAGAATGCGTAGAGAGAAAAACACGGCCAGCCCGGTCTTTATCGCCGAGCCGGATTTCGACGTCCGGCAGGACGGCATGTACGAAGATGCCGCGATCTGGAATGCGTCGAACGATCCGCACTTCACCGGCCCCGGCCTCGGCTTCCACGAGCTCGACCATATCGGCGACACCGTCCGCGGCAAGCCCGTCCTGCCGCTGGGCGAGAACGTCCCGGGCACGGTCAACTGGCAGATCGATTATGGAATCATCACCGAGCCGCACAAGGGCGTGATCACCTACGCCTTCACCGACTCGTCGCACATGACCGGCATCTACAACAGCCAGCATTGGCAGGAGAAGTACGGCTTCACCGAGCAGTACGGGTACTCGCCGTTCACCGAGGTCCAGCGCGCCGGCACCCGCCAGGCGATGTCCAACTGGGACGAGCTCGTGGCGGTGACCTTCAAGGAGGTCAACGGACAGGGCGGCGCCGACATCACGCTCGCCAATACGTTCACCGGTCCGGCCCAGGCCCACGCCTACATCCCCTACAATTGGGGCGATCCGGCGTTCGAGCACAATATGGGCGACGTCTGGACGATGGACCCGCTCTACAACGGCACCAACGCCCAGATGCTGCCGGGCCAATACGGCCTGCAGACGCTGAACCACGAGATCGGCCACTCCCTCGGCCTCAGCCACCCGGGCAGCTACGACTTCGGCGACGACCAGGACGGCGATGGCGAGCCGGATCCGATCACCTATGAGGGCGACGCCTTCTACTTCCAGGACAGCCACCAATATTCGATCATGTCCTATTTCGACGCCTATGAGACGGGCGCGCAGAACGTCGACTGGAACATCATGCGGTTCGTCTATCCGTCGACGCCGATGATCCACGACGTTGCGATCATCCAGTCCAAGTACGGCTTCGACATGACCACGCGGACGGGGAACACGACCTACGGCTTCAACGCCACGGCCGACGTCACCAACGAGGCGATGCGCTTCAAGTCGGGCGAGATGTTCACGATGTTCACCATCTGGGACGCCGGCGGCAACGACACGCTGGACCTTTCCGGCTACCACACGCCGTCGATCATCGACCTGCGGCCGGGTTCGCACAGCAGCGCCGGCGGCTGGGGTGCCTACAATCCCGCCCTTCTCGACGTCGATCCCACGCTTGCCCAGATCAACGCCAACAACGCTCTGGCGGGCTTCGGCGCCCGCACCGAGCGGCTGTACCAGATCTACTTCAACGGCGACTGGTCCGACGACGGTGGCGCGACGCTCGTCAACGAGGGCTATAGCTGGAAGGAGATCACCGGCACCGGCGAGCAGTACCTGATGGAGGACAATATCGGAATCGCCTACGGCGCGCTCGTCGAGAACGCCAAGGGCGGCTACGGCGACGACCGGATCAACGGCAACCAGGTGAACAACCAGCTCACCGGCAACGGCGGCGCAGACACGTTCATCTTCGTCAACGACGGCTCGGTCGATACGATCATGGACTTCAAGTCCGGCGTCGACCGGATCGACCTCAGCGAGGTGGCGGGTCTGAATGCGTCGAAGCTGATGTTCAGCGCCGCGCAGGACAAGCTGTTCGTCAACACCGACAGCGACGCCGCCTACGAGATGACGATCATCGTCAAGGGCGACGACGTCAACATCCTCACCGACATCATCTTCTGATCGCCGGCGGATAAGAGGGAAGGGGCGCCGCGGGTCACCGCGGCGCCCTTTTCTTTTGCCTTTCGCGCGAGCGGCGGGCGGCGCTAAGGGAGCGACATGGCGGCGAACGACTACATGTCCGGCTTCGGCAACCATTTCGCGACGGAGGCCGTGCCCGGGGCGCTGCCGGAGGCGCGAAATTCGCCGCAGCGGCCCGCCTTCGGCCTCTACGCGGAGCAGCTTTCCGGCACCGCCTTCACCGCGCCGCGGCACGAGAACCGGCGCTCCTGGCTCTACCGCATGCGGCCCTCCGCGGAGCACCCGCCTTACCGGCCCTATGAGGGCGCGCCGCTGTTCACCGCGTCCGCGCTGCACGATCCGCTGCCGCCCAATCGCCTGCGCTGGTCGCCGCTCGAGCTGCCGGAGGCGCCGACCGACCTCGTCGACGGCATGGTGACGATGATGGCGAACGGCGGGCCCGAGGCGCTGTCGGGGGTTGCCGTCCACGTCTATCGCGCCACCGCAGACATGCGGCACCGCTGCTTCTTCAACGCGGACGGCGAGATGCTCTTCATTCCCGAGCAGGGACGCCTGACGTTGCTCACGGAGATGGGCCGGATCGACGTCGGACCCGGCGAGGTCGCGCTGGTGCCGCGCGGGGTGCGCTTCCGCACGGAGCTCCCCGACGGCGCGGCGCGCGGCTATGTCGCGGAGAATCACGGCGCCTTGTTCCGCCTGCCCGACCTCGGGCCGATCGGCTCAAACGGCCTCGCCAATCCACGCGACTTCGAGACGCCGGTTGCCCAGTACGAGGACGCCGAGGGGGAAGTCGAGCTCGTCCAGAAATATCTCGGACGGCTGTGGACCACGACGCTCGACCATTCGCCGCTCGACGTCGTCGCCTGGCACGGCAACCTCGCCCCCTGGCGCTACGACCTCAGGCGCTTCAACACGATCGGCACGGTGAGCTACGACCATCCCGATCCGTCGATCTTCACTGTCCTGACCAGCCCGTCTGAAACGCCGGGCCGCGCCAATGCGGACTTCGTCATCTTCCCGCCGCGCTGGATGGTGGCCGAGGACACGTTCCGGCCGCCCTGGTTTCACCGCAACGTCATGAGCGAGTGCATGGGCCTCATCTACGGCGCCTATGACGCCAAGGCCGACGGCTTCGCGCCGGGCGGCCTCTCGCTCCACAACCTCATGTCCGGCCACGGCCCCGACGTCGCGAGCTGGAAGGCGGCGAGCGAGGCCGAGCTGAAGCCGCACAGGATCGAAGGCACGATGGCCTTCATGGTCGAAAGCTGCTGGCCCTTCCGGCCGGCCCGCTTCGCGATGGAGACCGAGGCGCTCCAGAAGGATTATGACGCCGCCTGGGGCGGCTTTCCCAAGGCGCGGCTGGAATAGCGACGCTGGCGGCACCGGCCGGCCGCTGCTAAGCTTCTGAAATCATGCACGCCATCCGATGGGCGGCTCCGGCCGCCGCGCTCCTCCTCGTCGCATGCGTCCATCGACCGGCGGACGGCCCGGATCCCGCGGCTGTCCGCAGCGCGATCGCCGCGGCCGCCGAGCGGGTCCAGCGCTGCTATCGCGCGCCGCGCGTGCCGTTCGAGGCGAAGCAGATCGTCACGCGCCTGCGTGTCCGCTTCGGTCCGGACGGGCAGCCGGTCGGGCTGCCCATGATCATCTCCCAGGACAGCGTAACGCCCTCGGCGCGACCATATGCCGATGTCGTGGCGCAGGCGGCGATTGCCGCGGTTCTCCGCTGCGCGCCGCTGCGGCTGCCGGCCGAGGTGCACCGCGGCGGCTGGGACGATTTCGACCTCACCTTCAGCCCGCGCGGGATCGCCTGAACCTCAGTCGAGCGCGGCGTAGACGATCGTCTTGAGCTGGCGGCGGACGGGGTAGCTGGAGGACGGCATCAGCTGGGTCATGAAGACCATCGAGACGCGCTCGACCGGATCGACGAAGAAGTAGGTCGAGAAGATCCCGCCCCAGTAGAATTCGCCGGCGCTGCCGGGCGCCATCGCCTTGGCCGGGTCCATGTTGATGCCGAAGCCGAGGCCGAAGCCCTGGCCCGAATAGATCGCCTCGGAGAACATCGAGCGGCTGAGCTCGGTGAGGTCGGCGCCGCCGGGGAGATGGTTGACCGTCATCAGGTCGAACGTCTTGCGGCCGACGATGCGGACGTCGCCGAGGGTGCCGCGGCCGAGCAGCATGCGGGTGAAGCGGTGGTAGTCGGCAAGCGTCGAGACGAGGCCGCCGCCGCCCGAGAGGAAGGCGGGCGGGTTGAGCCAGCTGCTGTCCGCGCCGCGATCGTAGACGATCGTGCCGCGCTCGGCATCGAGCATCCAGGCGTCGGTGAGGCGGGCCGCCTTGGCCGCAGGAACGGTGAAGCTCGTGTCCTCCATCCCCAGCGGCTGGAAGATCGTGCGCTGCACGTGGACGTCGAAAGGTTCGCCGGCGAGGCGCTGGACGACGAGCGCCAGCACGTCGGTCGAGACCGAGTAGTTCCAGGCCGCGCCGGGCGAGAATTCGAGCGGGATGCGGCCGAGGGCTGCGACGAACGGCTCCAGTGCGGTCTTTCCCCGCAGCGCGACGAGGCCGGCGTCGCGATAGGCCGCGTCGACCGGCGTCACCCGCTGGAAATCGTAGGTGAGGCCGGAGGTGTGGCGCAGGAGATCGAGCATCAGCATCGGCCGGTCGGGCGGAACGGTGCGGAACGGCTCGCTCGCCGTCCCGCCGCCGGCATGGACCTCCACCGCCTCGAGCTCGGGCACGACCGCGGAGACCGGCATGTCGAGCGCGGCCCTGCCCTGCTCGACCAGCGCCATGAAGGCGAGCGAGGTGACCGGCTTGGTCATCGAAGCGATGCGGAAGATCGCGTCCTCGCGCAGCGCGCCGCCGCCTTCGCGGTGGACGCCCTGGCTGGCGACATGCACCGGGACGCCATCGCGCGCGACGACCAGCTGCGCGCAGGGGAGGAGCCCCGGTTCGAGATAGGCTTGGGCGAGGAAGCGGTCGATCCGGGCGAGGCGGGCCGGATCGAAGCCGTGGCGTCTAGGGTCTTGCGTCTCCATGGCCGCCTCATGCTCGACATGGCGCCGCCGCGCCAGCATAGACGTTCGCGATGGGGGAGCGAGAGACGGACGTCCTGATCGCCGGCGCGGGGCATAACGGCCTCGTCTGCGCCTGGTACCTGGCGGCGGCGGGCCTCAAGGTGACGGTGCTGGAGCGGCGGCATATCGTCGGCGGGGCCGCGGTGACCGAGGAGTTCGCGCCCGGCTTCCGCAACTCGACGGCGAGCTACACCGTCAGCCTGCTCCAGCCCAAGGTGATCCGCGACATGGCGCTGGAACGGCACGGCCTTCGGGTCGTGCTACGCAAGGTCGACAACTTCCTGCCGACGACGGCAGGCGACTACATCCTTTCCGGCCGCGGCGGCCTCACCAGGCGCGAGATCGCGCGCCACTCGCCCGCGGATGCCGAGCGCTACGACGACTATTCCCGGGCGCTGGACAGCGTCGTCGGCGTGCTGCGCCAGTGGCTGCTGCGCGCGCCGCCCAATGCCGGCGGCGGCCTCGCCGACATCCTCGCGGCGCTGAAGCTCGGCCGCGACGTGAAGGCGCTCGACGCCGAGGAGCGGCGCGACCTGACCGATTTCTTCACCAGGTCCGCCGGCGAGATCCTGCGCCGCTACTTCTCGCACGAACTGGTCCAGGCGCTGTTCGGCTTCGATTCGGTCGTCGGCCATTATGCCAGTCCGGAAAGCCCGGGCTCGGCCTACGTCCTCCTCCACCATGTCTTCGGGGAGGCGGCGGGGGTGCCGGGCGCCTGGGGACACGCGATCGGCGGCATGGGCGCGATCACCGAGGCGATGGCTCGCGCCTGCAGCGACAAGGGCGTCGAGATCGTGCTCGAGGCGCCGGTCGAGGAGCTGATCGTCGAGCGGGGGCGGGCGGTCGGCGCGGCGGCGAAGGGGCGCATCTGGCGCGCCCGCGCGGTTGCGGCGGGCGTCAATCCGAAGCTGCTGTTCGGGCGACTGCTGCCCGAAGGCGCGGTGGCTCCGGAGATCGCGCGGCGCATGGCGGGCTGGGCGAGCGAATCGGCGACCTTCCGGATGAACGTCGCGCTGTCGGCGCTGCCGCGCTTCACCAGCCTGCCGGAGCCCAGCGACCATCTCACCGCCGGCATCGTGATGGCGCCGTCGCTCGGCTACATGGACGGTGCCTATCTCACCGCCCGGGCAGGGCCCTGGTCGGCGGAGCCGGTGATCGAGATGCTCATCCCCTCGTCGCTGGACGACAGCCTCGCGCCGGCCGGCGCCCACGTGGCGAGCCTGTTCTGCCAGCATTTTCCTAATGAGGTGCAGGGCGGGTGGCCGGCGCGGCGCGAGGAGGCGGCGGACCTCATCGTGGCGACGGTCGACCGCTACGCGCCGGGCTTCGCCGCATCGGTCGTGGCCCGCTCACCGCTCTCGCCGTTCGATCTGGAGGAGCGGTTCGGCCTCGTCGGCGGCGACATCTTCCACGGCCGGATGAGCCTCGACCAGCTCTTCTCCGCCCGGCCGCTGCTCGGCCACGCCGACTACCGGATGCCGCTGCCGGGCCTTTATCTCTGCGGCTCGGGCGCCCATCCCGGCGGCGGCGTCACCGGCGCGCCCGGCCACAACGCCGCCCGCGCGATCCTCGCCGACCGCCGCAGGCTGAGGCTCGGCCGCTAGCGCCGGTTCGCGAAACGTGACAAGCCGAGGGAGACGGGCGGAGGTAGCGCATGAGGAACAGCGGACGGTCAGTCTTCTTCGCGGCGGCGATCGCTGTGGCCGGGGCGCCTGGCGCGGCGCAGGAGCGTACGCCCTCCGCCGTCGCGCGGGACGCCGATTACCACAACCGGCAGCACGCCTTCCTCTATTCGCTCGATCCGGCTCAGGGCTGGCGCACGACGGCGAGCGGCCTGCGCTATCGCCGGGTCGGCGGCACCGCGCAGGGGCCGGCGCCGAGCCCCACCGACACCGTCACCATCCACTATGTCGGCCGCTTCATCGACGGTGCGGAGTTCGACAGCTCGGTGGCGCGCGGCGAGCCCGCGACTTTCCCGCTGCCGCGGCTGATCCGCGGCTGGCAGGAGGGGGTGCCGCTGATGCGGGTCGGCGAGCGCTTCGAGTTCGTCATCCCGGCGACGCTCGCCTACGGCTATGGCGGCCGTGGCCCGATTCCCGGCGGCGCGACCCTCCTCTTCACCATCGACCTGATCGCGATCGTCCCGCCGGAAGTGCCCGCGACTTGACGGGTCGGCTTTATTGGTAATCAATAATAAAATTGACGATTGTCGATAATTCTCCTATTCCCTCGCCTTGTTGCTTCGATACCGAGGGGATTCGACATGGCGTGGCTGGGCCGGCTCTTTCCCTGCCAGATCGATAATGATTTCGAAGGCGGTCGCGCCGCGCTCTGGCTGCTCGGGCTGCTCATCGCCCTGAAGCTCGTCGTCAGCCTCAATTCGATCCTCAACACCGCCTCGGTCGCCGCCGGGGCCGACGGCATTGCGCTGGGCAGCTTCAGCCCCGCGGCGGCGCGCGAAGTGCTGACCCTGTTCGCGATGGCTGCGCTCGGGCAGCTCGCCCTGACCCTGGTCGCCCTCGCGGCGCTGATCCGCTGGCGGGCGCTGGTCCCGTTCCTCTTCCTCGTCATGCTGGCCGAACAGCTCGCCCGGCGCCTGATCGTGCAGACACACGATCCGATGCGCACCGGGAGCAGCGTCGTCGGCTGGTACGTGGTCTACGGAGTCCTCGCCCTCCTGGTCTTCGGCCTGGTCCTGTCGCTGCTTCCGGCGCGCCGCGGAACGGGCGCCTGAATGGCTGCCGCCGCCGATCCGGCTCCGCCGCCCGTGCAGCCCAGGCGCGACGGCGAAGTCTCGCTGCTGCGGCTGTATCTCCTGCGCGCCAACTATCTCCTGGGGGCGGTCGCCGGCCTGTTCATGGCGCTGCCGCCGCTGTTCGCGTTCGACCCTGCCGCGCGCGGCATGGTCGACAGCATGTTCGGCGGCCTCTGGGTCATGGGCGTGATCGGGCTTCGCTATCCGCTGCAGATGCTGCCGATATTCCTGTTCGAATTCGTCTGGAAGACGATCTGGCTGCTCGCCTTTGGCCTCCCGCAGTGGATAGCGGGGTCCGAATCGCCGCGATTGGTCGCGGACCTGATCGGCATAGGCAACGGCCCGATCCTGTTCGGGCTGATCATCCCCTGGGGCTATGTCTGGCGCCATTATGTGAGGGAGCCGGCGGAGCGCTGGCGCTGAGACCGCGGCGCCGGCCGCCACGAACGGGCGGCGCCTCAGATGATCGGGTAGCGCTCGAGGTCGGCCTGGACGGCGCGGCGGTTCATCCGGCGGTGGAGCGCATCCATGGTCCGGCTGGCCGTCTGGACGAACAGGAACGGGAAGACGGCGTGGACCAGGCAGGCAAGCCCGCCGGCCACCATCGTCAGCCCGAAGCTCGAGGCGGTACGGAGATGCTCGCCATAGCTTTCGCCGACTTCGCGGGGATGCTGGGTGAAGGGATTGTCGGCCATGTGCGCCCTGCGTTTGTGGACGGCCTCATTACAGCGCCGCCG
>DASWMB010000117.1:0-3803 GCA_036399955.1 Allosphingosinicella sp.
AGCGATAGCTCGCCTGGGCGGTGACTCGGCGGGTCTCCATGCGCCCGTCGACGCCGGCGGCGACCGAGCTGTAGGAGAGGACGTCATTGTCCTCGCCGGAGAGCTCCGCGCTCATCCCGGCGTTCACCTCGACATAAGGCGAGATTTCGAGCCGCGGACGGGCCGGCGCGGCGCGGCGGCCGCGGCGGCTGCGGCGGTCGCGCGGCGCTTCGGCCTCGCCCTCAGCGGCAGTTTCATCGGCGCCGGCGAGCTCGTCCTCGACCGCGTCGGGCGGCGGGCCCGGCTGCGCCGACGCCGGGCCGGCGGCGAACAGAGCGGCGGCAAGGGCGCCGGCGCCGAGGAGGGTGCGAATGCTCATGCCTCACGTCCGTCATACTGGCCGTAGCGGCGTCCGCTCGCGGCGAAGCCCGCGCCGTTCAGCACGAGGCCGATCCGGTCGCAGGCGGAGAGGAGACCGACGGTCTCCTTGAGGTCGCTTTCGGTGGTGCGGTCGGCGCGGACGACGACCAGCGCCTGGCCGACATGGCCGGCGAGGATTCCGGCGGGCGAGGCCATCAGCACCGGCGGCGAATCGATGAGGATGATCCGGCGCGGGTCTGCGGCGGCGAGTGCGCCGAGGACTTCGCTGGTCCGCGCCGAAGCGAGCAGCTCCGGGACGTTGTTCGCATTGTTGCCGGCGGGAAGGATCGAAAGGCCCTCGATGTCGGTGCGGACGATCAGCGACTCCGCATCGACCGCGGGATCGGCGAGCGCGTCGATCAGCCCCGCGCCGGGCTCGAGGCCGAGCAGCCCCGGGATCGCCGGCTGCGAGACGTCGCCGTCGACGAGCAGCACCTCGATGTCGCGCTCGCTGGCGAGCGAGAGCGCGAGGTTGACGGCGCAGAAGGTCTTGCCCTCGTCCGGCTGGGCGGAGCTGACGAGGATGATCCGGCTCTTCTCCTCCGAGACGCCCTTGCGGGCCGCCGCGGCGAGGAGGAGCTGGCGCTTCACCAGCCGCAGCTCCTCGGCGAGCGCCGTCGCGCCGGCTTCGGGCACGACGAAGCCCGCCTCGCGCAGCCGAGCGCGGTCGACCTCGGCGCTTCGGCCGGGAACCGCGATGCGGCGCGCCGGCGGCGGCGCCTTCGCGATGGGCTCCGGCGCCTCGGCGGCGGGTTCCGGCGCGGGAGCCGGAGCCGGCACGGGCGCGGCCACGGGCTCCGGCGCCGGCGCGATCAGCGCGCCGGAGCTGAAATCGTAGATCTCGGCCGCGCGTTCGAGCAGCGAAGGCCCGGAGCGGATCGGCTCGTGCTTCATCTCTTCCGATCCCCTCATGCGACCGTGCTTCGCTGCCAGAATTCGACGACCATCAGCATCGCGTAGACCGCGCCCAAAGCCGCCACGCCGCCGCCGAGCCAGCGCAGCCGCTGCCGGCGGATCGCGCGCTGGGCGGAGGTGACGACCTCGCTCAGCGTCCCGAACACCGGCAGCCCCGTCGCCGCGGCGAGGCGGCCTTCGGTCGGGAACGTCGTCTGGAGCTGGCCGCGGATGAAGGCGGCGGCGACGCCGGCGCCGATCGCGGCGAAGAGGACGAGGGTCAGCAGCAGCGGCCGGTTCGGCGCCAGCGGCACCGTCGGCCGGCTCGCCGGATCGATCACCCGGAAGCTCACCGAGTCGGTCCGCGTCTGGACGTCGTTCCTGAGGCGGATCTGCTCGCGATTTTCGAGCAGACGGTCATATTGCTGCTTCAGCACGTCATAGTCGCGGTTGAGCCGCGCCTGCTCGGCGGCGACGCCGGGCTCGGAGGACTGGCGGGCGGTGAGCTGCGCCAGGTCCGCCTGGATCTGCGCGCGGCGCATCGTCGCCGCGCTGACCTGCGCCTCGCGCTCGGCGAGCATGGCGCGGAGCGACACATAGCTCGGGTTCGGCATCGCGCCCGATCCGCCGCCGCTCGAGCGGCGCTCGGCTTCGGCCATTGGCCTCAGGCGTGCGATCTGCGCGCGGGTGGAGACGACGTCCGGGTGGCGGTCGGTGCGGCCGAGCCCGAGATGCTGGCCGAGCTGCGCTTCCAGCATGGCGAGCTGGGTCGCGGCCGATCCGCCTCCGCCGCCGCCGCCGACGCCGGGCAGCGTCGCCGGAGTGGCGTTGAGCTGGGCGCGAAAGCCGTTGACGGCGCTGCGGGCGGCGACGAGCTGCTGGTCGATATTGGCGAGCTCCATCCGCGCCGAGGCCATGCGCTGCGAGATCGAGCCCTCGCCGGGGAGCATTCCCATGTAGCGCTGCTCGAAATCGACCCGGCGCTGCTCGGCCTCCTGGAGCTGCTGCTCGCGGCGGCGCAGCTCCTCGTCGAGGAAGGTCAGCGACTGGCCGGTCTCGGTGCGGTCCCCGGCGAGATTCTCCTCGACGAACAGGTCGAGCAGGCCCTGGACGATCGCGGTCGCGGTGCGGGCGTTCTGGGCGTTGGAGAAGCCCGACACGTCGGAAACGGCGCTGATCTCGAACAGATTGTCCTGCTGGGCGATGATCGAGATGCGCTGGCGCAGCGCGTCCACTTCGCGGGCGAGGTCGCGGTCCGAGCGGACCTGGCCGTTGAGGTCGGTGCGCCGCACCACCCGCTCGAGATTGGCGGTGGAGGTGAGGGTCTGACGGACGCGCAGCAGGTCGTTCTGCCGCTCGGCCGGATTGATGCCGATCTGGTTGGGCAGGATCGACTGGATCTGGACGAACACGCGGGCGCGCGATTCGTAGCTGTTCGGGATGAGCGCGATCGCCAGCCAGCCGGCGAGGCACAGCCCCCAGGCGACGGCGAGCGCCAGCCAGCGGCGCCGCCAGACCTGGTGGAGCGCGATCCGGAGCTGTTCGTAAAGTCCGTCCATCGGGCGGTTATTCCTTTGCGCGCCGGTTCGTCAGAACATGCTCTCGGGGATGATGATGACGTCGCCGGGCTCCAGGCGGACGTTGGCGCTGGTGTCGCCGCGGCGCAGGAGCCGGGCGATCTTGAGGTCGAACTCGCGCTGCTCCCCGCTGGCACGGTCGTGGCGGATCAGCCGCGCCCGGTCGCCCGCGGCATATTCGGAGAGGCCGCCGACGGCGATCATCGCGTCGAGCAGGGTCATGTTGGCGCGATAGGGGATGGACGCCGGCCGCTCGGTCGCGCCGACGATGCGGACCTGCTGCGAAAAGGTGCCCTGGAAGCGGTTGATCATCACCGAGACGATCGGGTCCTGGATATACTGGCCGAGCGCCACGCGGATGTCCTCGGCGAGCTGCGCCGGCGTCTTGCCCGCCGCCACCATCTCGCTGATCAGGGGCGTCGTGATGCGCCCGTCCGGGCGGACCTGGACCTGCGCACCCAGCTCCTCGTTGCGCCAGACGAAGATGCGAAGCTCGTCGAGCGCTCCGATCACATAGCTCTCGGTGACGTCGTCCTCAGCGCCGCTGCCGACGAACGATGCCGCCGGCAGGGTGTTGCCGGTGCGCGGCGCTCCGGCGCATCCGGAAAGGGCGAGCGCGGTCGTGCTGACCGCAAGCGCGAGCCTGGATTTGGCGGATAGGAACATGGTCGGTCCTCTTCAGCTGCCCTGGCGCCGTGCCTTCACGTCGTGCGAAGGCGTGGCGCTTTGGGGCTGCTATGGGGAGGAAGAGGTAAAATTACCGTTAGGAACGAAGGGGGTTGTCGCGCCCGTCCCGCTTCGGGACCGCGGCCGGAAGATGCGTTAACGCTCTCCGGGGACAGTGATTTCCAGCGCCGGCTGCTGGGCGAGGAACGCCTGCGGGCTGGCCGACAGCCCATAGGCGCCGGCGAGGAACACCGCCACGAGGTCCCC
>DASWMB010000118.1:0-8114 GCA_036399955.1 Allosphingosinicella sp.
CACGATGCCCGAGATCGGTCGCCGACGCCGTCACCCTCATCCAACTCCGCCTAAGCTGCGCTTCGCTCCGCTAAGGCTTCGTATCCTTCTCCCCTCAAGGGAGAAGGCTTCATGAGCGCGCTGTGGTCTTCAGACGAAATCGCGGATGCGGTTGCGGGCACTGCGCACGGAGAGTTCGAGGCGAACGGCGTCGCCTTCGACTCCCGTGAGATCCAGCCGGGCGACCTGTTCGTCGCCCTCAAAGGCGAGGCGACCGACGGGCACCGCTTCGTCGCCCAGGCCTTCGCCTCCGGCGCCGCCGGGGCGATCGTCTCCCAGGCCGTCGAGGGTCCGCACGTCCTCGTCGCCGACTCGACGGAGGCGCTGAACGCCCTCGGCCGCGCCTCCCGCGCCCGCTCGTCGGCGAGGATCGTCGGTGTCACCGGGTCGGTCGGCAAGACCGGGACCAAGGAGGCGCTGTACGCGGCGCTCGACCGCTCCGCCCGCGGCCGCGCCCACCGCTCGGTCAAGAGCTACAACAATCATACCGGCGTGCCGCTCAGCCTCGCACGGATGCCGCGCGAGGGGGGCTACGGCGTGTTCGAGATGGGGATGAACCATGCCGGCGAGCTCGCCGCGCTCACCCGCCTCGTCCGCCCCCATGTCGCGATCGTCACCGCGATCGCCCCGGCACACCGCGAATTCTTCTCGAGCGAGGAGGAGATCGCCGACGCCAAGGGCGAGATCTTCCAGGGGCTGGAGGAGGACGGCGTCGCGCTCGTCCCGTTCGACAGCCCGCACCGCGACCGGCTCGTCGCGGCGGCACGGCCGCATGCGGCGCGGATCGTCACCTTCGGCTTCGGCGAGGGCGCCGACATCCGCGCGACCTATGCGATCCGCGCTCCCGCCGGCGGCACGCTGGTGACGGCGACGCTCGGCGAGGCGCAGCTCAGCTACACGATCTCGCAGCCGGGCGACCATTGGGTGTCGAACTCGCTCGCCGTGCTCGGCGCCGTGGACGCAGTCGGCGGCGACCTCGCCGCGGCCGGGCTCGCGCTGGCCGACCTGCCGGGGCTCAAGGGCCGGGGCGAGCGGCACCGGATCGCGGTCGCCGGCGGCGAGGCGCTGCTGATCGACGAAAGCTACAACGCCAACCCCGCCTCGATGGCGGCCACTTTGCGCAACTTCGGGGAGGAGAAAGTGTCGGGCCGGCGCATCGCCGTCCTCGGTGCGATGCGCGAGCTCGGCGGCGAGACGGCCGACTTCCACGCCGGGCTCGCGCCCCATGTCGAGGCGGCGCGGGTCGATTACGCGATTCTTGTGGGTAAGGAGATGGAAGCGCTCGCAAAAGCGCTTGGCCGGAGCGTCGAAATGGCGCATGTCCCCGATGCGGCCGCGGCCGCCGGCCTGGCGCGCGGCGCAGTCGGACCGGGGGACGCGATACTCGTCAAGGGATCCAATTCCGTCGGACTTGCCGCTCTCGTCGAGGCGCTGGCAAGCGGGACTGACCGATGATCTTGTGGATAGCAGAGCAGCTCGGCTTCCCGGGCCTATTCAATGTCTTCCGCTATATCACGTTCCGCGCCGGCGCCGCCGTCGCCACCGCCCTTTTCCTCGGCCTGCTGATCGGGCCGAAGTTCATCGGCTGGCTGCGCATCCGGCAGGGCAAGGGCCAGCCGATCCGCGTCGACGGCCCCCAGTCCCATCTCGCCAAGCGCGGCACCCCGACCATGGGCGGGCTGATGATCCTGACCTCGATCACGGTCTCGATGCTGCTCTGGATGGACTTCGGCAACCGCTACCTGTGGGCGTGCCTGTTCATCACCGTCGGCTTCGGGCTGATCGGCTTCCTCGACGACTATGACAAGGTAACGAAAAGGAGCCACAAGGGCGTTTCCGCACGGACGCGCCTCCTCGCCGAGTTCGTCGTCGCCGCGATCGGCTGCGCGGTGATCACCTGGGGGGCCGGGACCGAGCTCTACATCCCGTTCTACAACGGCCCGGTCGTGGACCTCGGCTGGTTCTACATCGTCTTTGCGAGCTTCGTGGTCGTCGCCTTCGGGAATTCCGTGAACCTCACCGACGGCCTCGACGGGCTTGCAACCATGCCGGTGATCATCGCCAGCCTCGCCTTCCTGATCATCTCCTACCTCGTCGGCAATGCGGTCTTCTCCGCCTATCTCGGCATCCCGCACGTGCTCGGCGCGGGCGATCTCACCGTGCTCTGCTCGGCGATCGTCGGCGCGGGCCTTGCCTTCCTCTGGTTCAACGCGCCGCCGGCCGCCGTCTTCATGGGCGATACCGGCAGCCTCGCATTGGGCGGCGCGCTCGGCGCGATCGCGGTCGCGACCCAGCACGAGATCGTCCTCGGCATCATCGGCGGACTGTTCGTCGTGGAGGCGATGAGCGTCATCATCCAGGTCTTCTTCTACAAGCGCACCGGCCGACGCGTCTTCCGCATGGCGCCCATCCACCACCATTTCGAGCAGATCGGCTGGTCGGAGGCGACGGTGGTGATCCGCTTCTGGATCATCTCGTTCGTCCTCGCCCTCGCGGGCCTCTCGACGCTGAAGCTGAGATGATCGCCAGCCCCGTCTTCGCCGGCAAAAGCTACGCCGTGCTCGGTCTCGCCCGATCGGGCCGCGCCGTGGTCGAGGCGCTCGCGGCGAGCGGGGCCGAGATCATGGCCTGGGACCAGAGCCCCCAGGCGCGCGAGGATCTCGCGAAGCTCCTCCCCGGCACGGGGAGGGGGACCGCCCGTACGGCGGTGGAGGGGGGCGAGCGCAGCGAGCATGGCGGCGTGGGCCCCCTCCACCAGCCTGCGGCTGGTCCCCCTCCCCGTTCCCGGGAGGAATTAGTGCGCATCGCCGATCCTCTCGTCACCGCGCTCTACGGCTATGACGGCATCGTCGTCTCGCCGGGCGTGCCCCTGAACCGCCACCCGATCGCCGCGCGGGCGCGGGAAGCGGGGGTGCCGCTGATCGGCGACATCGAGCTGTTCGCGCTCGCCCGGCCGACGCTGCCGCCGCACAAGGTGGTCGGCATCACCGGCACCAACGGCAAGTCGACCACCACCGCGCTCGTCCATCATATCTGCCGCACCGCCGGGCTGCCGACGACCATGGCCGGCAATATCGGCTATCCGATCCTCGGACAGGAGCCGCTCGTCCCGAACGAGCGCGGCGCGGGCATCTATGTCCTCGAGCTCAGCTCCTACCAGATCGACCTCACGAGCAGCCTCGACTGCGAGGTTTCGGTGCTGCTCAACATCAGTCCGGACCATCTCGACCGCTATGACGGCGTCGACGACTATGCCGCTTCCAAGGCGCGCCTGTTCGCCATGCAGTCGGCGGACCATGTCGCGGTGATCGCGGCCGACGACGATCATAGCCGCGCCATCGCCGGCCAGGTGGCGGGGCGAAAGGTGCTCGTCTCGGCCGTGCAGGCGAAGGACCAGTCGCGCTGGCCGTCGCTCCAGGGGCCGCACAATGCGCAGAACGTCGCCGCCGCCGTCGCCGTCGCGCGGGCGCTCGGCATCGCGGATGCGGTGATCGCCTCCGCTCTCGCCAGCTATCGCGGGCTGCCGCACCGGATGGAGCGCGTCGCCGAGCGGAACGGCGTCCTCTATGTGAACGATTCCAAGGCGACCAACCCGAACAGCGCCGCGCCCGCGCTCGCCGCTTATCCGAAGGTCCACTGGATCCTCGGGGGCCTCCCGAAGTCCGACGATCTCGAGCCCTGCGAGCCGTTCCTCGATCATGTCCGCGCCGCCTACACGATCGGCGAGGCGGGGCCGATGTTCGCCCAGCTTCTCGAGGGCAAGGTGCCGGTCCGGCGGTGCGAGATGCTGCACGAGGCGGTGAGCTGCGCCGCGAGCGCCGCCGAGCCGGGCGAGGTCGTGCTGCTCTCGCCCGCCTGCGCCTCGTTCGACCAGTTTCGCGACTACGAAGCGCGCGGCGATGCGTTCAGAGCCGCAGTGGAGGCCCTAAGGTGAGTATCGCGGCATGAGCGTGTTCCAGCCCGTGAAGAAGAACGGCCCCACCCGCCTCGGCCGCTCCGACCGGAGCGCGATCGGCCGCTGGTTCTGGGAAATCGACCGCGTCCTCCTGATCCTGCTCGCGGTGCTCGTCGCGATCGGCCTCGTCGCCGTCGCCGCAGCGTCGCCCGCCGCCTCCTCGCGCTATTCCGGCGGCGCCGTCAGCTTCGATTCCCTCTATTATTTCTACCGGCAGCTGGTCTGGCTGACGGTGGCGGTGCCGGTGCTGATCGTCGTCTCGATGATGCCGCGGACCCTCGCCCGGCGTCTCTGCATCCTCGGCGCCGTCCTGTTCACCGCCCTCCTGTTCCTGGTGCCGATCGTCGGCGTCGAGGTGAACGGGTCGCGGCGGTGGCTCGGCGTCGGCATCACCCAGTTCCAGCCGTCCGAGTTTCTGAAGCCGCTCTTCATCGTGTCGATCGCCTGGATGCTCTCGCTCCGCCAGAAGGATGCGAGCCTCCCGGTCGTGCCGCTCACCGGAGTCCTCACCGGCGTCGTCGCGCTCCTCCTGATGCGGCAGCCCAATTTCGGCGAGACGATCATCTTCGTCGCCGCCTGGGTGATGCTGCTGATGCTCGCCGGCGTGTCGATGCGCCTCCTCGGTTTCCTCGCGCTTGCCGGGCTCGGCGCGATCGTCCTCGCCTACTTCTTCTATCCGGTCGCGACGGCGAGGATCGACGGCTTCCTATTCAGCCAGGGCGATACCTACCAGACCGACAGCGCCCTTCGGACCCTCACCTCCGGCGGCCTGCTCGGCGCGGGCCCCGGCGCAGGGGTGCGCAAGTTCGCCCTTCCGGAGCCGCACACCGACTATATCTTCTCGGTCATCGGCGAGGAGTTCGGCATCATCGCCTGCCTCGCCATCGCCATCCTCTACATCACGATCGTGGCGCGGGTGCTGATCCGGCTCCTCCACGAGGACGACGCCTTCGTGGTGCTCGCCGCCGCCGGCCTCGTCTGCCAGTTCGGGCTGCAGGCGCTGATCAACATGGCGGTCAACGTCCAGATCGCGCCGTCCAAGGGGATGACGCTGCCCTTCATCTCCTATGGCGGCTCGTCGATGATCGCCCTGTCGATCGGCATGGGGCTGCTGCTCGCCTTCACCCGCCGCAATCCCTATCTCCACCGTTCGCCTTATGTGGTGAAAGGGATCGGCCGATGATCGCGCGCCATTATGTCCTCGCGGCCGGCGGCACCGGCGGCCACATGGTCCCGGCGCACGCGCTCGCCGAGGAGCTGATGCGGAGGAACCACCGCGTCGCGCTCGTCACCGACGACCGCGGCGCCCGGATCCCCGGCCTGTTCGAGGGCGTCCAGGTGCACATCCTTCCCGCAGGGCGTCTTTCGGGCGGGCCGATCGGCTGGCTGCGGGCAACGCGCAGCATCTTCACCGGCCGGGCGATGGCGCTCCGGCTCTACGAGACGTTCCGCCCGTCGGCGGTGATCGGCTTCGGCGGCTATCCCGCGCTGCCGGCCCTCCTCGCTGCCCGCGCCGACAAGGTGCCGACGCTCGTCCACGAGCAGAACGCCGTCCTCGGCCGGGTGAACCGGCTGATGGCGGGCAAGGTCGATGCCGTCGCGACCGCCTACGACACCGTCCAGCGACTCCCCGCCAAGGCCAAGGACAAGACGCATCTGGTCGGCAACCCCGTGCGCGACGAGGTGCTGGCGCTGCGCGAGCTGCCCTTCCCGCCACTCGGCGAGGACGGCATCTTCCGGCTCCTCGTCACCGGCGGCAGCCAGGGTGCGACCGTGCTCAGCCAGGTGGTGCCGGAGGGGCTGGCGCTCCTTCCGGAGCATTTCCGCCGCCGCCTCCAGGTGACGCAGCAATGCCGCGAGGAGGATATCGAGCAGGTCCGCGCCCGCTATGCCGAGCTCGCCATCCCGGCGGACCTCGCCACCTATCTTCCCGACATGCCGGAGCGCCTCAACTGGGCGCACCTCGTCATCGCCCGCGCCGGCGCCTCCACGATCGCCGAGCTCACCGCCGCCGGCCGCCCGGCGATCCTGGTGCCGCTCCCCGCGGCGACCGACGACCACCAGACCTTCAATGCCCGCGAAATGGCCAAGGCCGGCGGCGCGCGCATGATCCCGCAGCCGAGGTTCACGCCCGTAGAGCTCGCCAAGCAGATGCAGAAGCTCGCGCTCGATCCCAGCGCGCTTTCCAATGCCGCCGCCCGCGCCCGCGCCGTCGGCCGTCCGAACGCCGCCTCCGACCTCGCCGACCTGGTCGAGCGCATCGGGCGCGACCGCGGCTTCGATCCGGCGTTCCTGCGCGAGAACGTCCTCACCCCGGTGCCGGGCGGAGCTTATGCATGAGGGGGGTGGGGACCGACATCGGCACCATCCACTTCGTCGGCATCGGCGGCATCGGCATGTCGGGCATCGCCGAGGTGATGCACATCCTGGGCTACAAGGTTCAGGGCTCGGACGTCGCCGAAGGCTATGTCGTCGAGGGCCTGCGCAAGGCGGGAATCCCGGTCATGATCGGGCACCATGCGGACAATCTCGGCGACGCGGCGGTCGTCGTCGTGTCGACCGCCATCCGCAAGGAAAATCCCGAGCTCGTCTGCGCCTATGAGCGGCGCATCCCCGTCGTCCGCCGCGCCGAGATGCTGGCCGAGCTGATGCGGCTCAAGAACACCGTCGCCGTCGCCGGCACCCATGGCAAGACGACCACCACCTCGATGATCGCCGCCCTGATGGACGCCGGCGGCATCGACCCCACCGTCATCAACGGCGGCATCATCAACGCCTACGGCTCCAACGCGCGGCTCGGCTCGTCCGACTGGATGGTGGTCGAGGCGGACGAGAGCGACGGGTCCTTCCTGCGGCTCGACGGCACCATCGCCGTCGTCACCAACATCGATCCGGAGCATCTCGACCATTACGGCTCGTTCGAGAAGGTGAAGGACGCCTTCGTCGAGTTCGTCGAGAACGTGCCCTTCTACGGCGCCGCCCTGCTCTGCGTCGACCATCCGGAGGTGCAGACGATCATCCCGCGGCTGCGCGACCGGCGGGTCGTCACCTACGGCTTCGCCGCTCTGGCGGACGTGCGCGGCGACAATGTCCGCCCCGTTCCCGGCGGCAATCGCTTCGACGTCTCGATCCGCGACCGCTTCGGCGCGGTGCGGACCGTCCGCGACGTCGAGCTGCCCATGCCCGGCCGCCACAACGTCTCGAACGCGCTTGCGGCGATCGGAGTCGCCGCCGAGCTCGGCATCGACGACGACGTCATCGCCCGCGGCTTCGAGAAGTTCGACGGCGTCAAGCGGCGCTTCACCAAGGTCGGCGAGATCGACGGCGCTACGATCATCGACGATTACGGCCACCACCCGACCGAGATCCGCGCCGTGCTCTCGGCGGCGCGCGAGGGCGCGCAGGGGCGGGTGATCGCCGTCGTCCAGCCGCACCGCTACACCAGGCTGCGCGACCTGATGGTCGACTTCCAGGGCGCGTTCAACGACGCCGACATCGTCTTCGTCGCGCCGGTCTATGCCGCGGGCGAGGAGCCGGTCGAGGGTGCCGACGCCGAGGCGCTGGTCGAGGGACTGAAGCAGCGCGGCCACCGCGCAGTGAAGGCGGTCGCCGACCTCGACGATCTGTGCCGGAGCCTGCGCGACATCGCCGCACGCGGCGACATGGTGATCTGCCTCGGCGCCGGCGACATCACGAAATGGGCGGCGGGCCTCGCCGACGGCATCTGCCAGGCGAGGCTCAACAAATGAGCGTGCTCGATCTGCCGCGGCTGGAGGGGGAGGCGGCGCGCCGCGGCTCGCTCGCCGATTTCATCTGGTTCCGCACCGGCGGCCCGGCGGAATGGCTGGTCAGGCCGAAGGACGCCGAAGACCTGTCGCGCTTCCTCGCGGAACTCGACTCCTCGGTGCCGGTGCTCCCGGTCGGCGTCGGATCGAACCTGATCGTGCGGGACGGCGGCGTGCCCGGCGTCGTGGTGCGCCTCCCCAAGGCGATGGCGCTGGTCGAGGTCGAGCCTGGGAACCGCGTCCGCGCCGGTGGCGGTGCGATGGGGATCACGGTGGCGTCGAAGGCCCGCGACGCCGGCGTCGCGGGCCTCGAGTTCCTGCGCGGAATTCCGGGG
>DASWMB010000119.1:0-20950 GCA_036399955.1 Allosphingosinicella sp.
GTCACCGTCGAACGGATGCTGCTTGCGCTGACCATGGCCGGCGGCGCGGCCGGCAAGGCGCTCTCCGACGCAGGCGTCAAGCCCGAGGCGCTCAATGCCGCGATCAACGAGCTGCGCGGCGGCCGGACCGCCGACACGCAAGGGGCGGAGGACCGCTACGACGCGCTCAAGAAGTTCGCCCGGGACCTCACCCAGGCGGCTCGGGACGGCAAGCTCGACCCGGTGATCGGCCGCGACGAGGAGATCCGCCGCACCGTCCAGATCTTGGCCCGCCGAACCAAGAACAATCCGGTGCTGATCGGCGAGCCCGGCGTCGGCAAGACGGCGATCGCGGAAGGGCTCGCGCTGCGCATCGCCAACGGCGACGTGCCCGACAGCCTCAAGGACCGCAAGCTGATGGCGCTCGACATGGGCTCGCTCATCGCCGGCGCGAAATATCGCGGCGAGTTCGAGGAGCGGCTGAAGGGCGTGCTCGACGAGGTGAAGCAGGGCGAAGGCGACATCGTCCTGTTCATCGACGAGATGCACACCCTCGTCGGCGCCGGGAAATCCGAAGGCGCGATGGACGCCTCGAACCTGCTGAAACCGGCCCTCGCCCGCGGCGAGCTGCACTGCATCGGCGCGACCACGCTCGACGAATACAAGAAGCATGTCGAGAAGGACCCGGCGCTGCAGCGGCGCTTCCAGCCGGTCTTCGTCGGCGAGCCGACGGTCGAGGATTCGATCTCGATCCTGCGCGGCCTCAAGGAGAAATACGAGCTCCACCACGGCGTCCGCATCACCGACGGCGCGATCGTCGCCGCCGCGACCCTGTCGCACCGCTACATCTCCGACCGGTTCCTCCCGGACAAGGCGATCGACCTCATGGACGAGGCCGCCTCGCGCCTGCGCATGGAGGTCGAATCGAAGCCGGAGGAGATCGAGACGCTCGACCGGCGCATCATCCAGCTCAAGATCGAGCGAGAGGCGCTGAAGAAGGAGACCGACCGCGCCTCGAAGGACCGCCTCGCCGCGCTCGAAACCGAGCTCGTCAATCTCGATCAGCAGTCGGCCGAGCTCACCCAGCGCTGGCAGGCGGAGAAGGAGAAGATCGCGGCCGAATCGAAGGTGAAGGAGCAGCTCGACGCCGCCCGGCTCGAGCTCGAGCAGGCGCAGCGCTCCGGCGACCTCGCCAAGGCCGGCGAGCTCCAGTACGGCCGCATCCCTTCGCTCGAAAAGCAGCTCGCCGAGGCCGAGGCGGCGAGCGCCACCGCCATGCTCCGCGAGGAGGTGACCGCGGAGGACATCGCCGGCGTCGTCGCCCGCTGGACCGGGATCCCGGTGGAGCGGATGCTCGCCGGCGAGCGCGAGAAGCTCCTCAAAATGGAGGAGCATATCGGGCGCCGCGTGATCGGCCAGGACCAGGCGGTGAAGGCCGTCGCCCGCGCCGTCCGCCGCTCCCGCGCCGGCCTCCAGGACCCGAACCGGCCCTTGGGCTCCTTCCTCTTCCTCGGCCCCACCGGCGTCGGCAAGACCGAGCTCACCAAGGCGCTCGCCGAATTCCTGTTCGACGATTCCAACGCGATGGTCCGGATCGACATGTCCGAGTTCATGGAGAAGCACAGCGTCGCGCGGCTGATCGGCGCGCCTCCCGGCTATGTCGGCTATGAGGAAGGCGGGGTCCTCACCGAGGCGGTGCGGCGGCGACCCTACCAGGTCGTCCTGTTCGACGAGGTCGAGAAGGCGCATGGCGACGTCTTCAACATCCTCCTCCAGGTGCTCGACGACGGCCGCCTCACCGACGGACAGGGCAATGTCGTCGATTTCACCAACACGATCATCGTCCTCACCTCGAACCTCGGCAGCCAGTATCTGACCGGCCTCGCCGACGGCCAGCGCGTCGAGGATGTCGAGCCACAGGTGATGGAGATGGTCCGGGGCCATTTCCGGCCGGAGTTCCTCAACCGGCTGGACGAGATCATCCTCTTCCACCGCCTCTATGCCGAGCATATGGGCCCGATCGTCGAGATCCAGGTCGCCCGCGTCGGCAAGCTGCTCGAGGACCGCAAGATCCGCCTGGAGCTCAGCGAGGGTGCCCGTTCGTGGCTCGGCCGGGTCGGCTACGATCCGGTCTACGGGGCGCGGCCGCTCAAGCGGGCCGTCCAGCGCTATCTCCAGGACCTGCTCGCCGACGCGATCCTGCGCGGCGAGATCCCGGACGGCGCGACGGTGCGGGTCGACGAGGGCGAAGGGACGCTCGTCCTGTCGGTCGGCGAGGCCTCGCCGCCTAGACAGGAAGCCGCCTAGCGGCCATTCCCGGCGGCATGGCGATGCCGGACGTCAACAGCCTCTTCGCGCGGGCCGAGCAGGCCTTCATAGCCGGACGGCTCGATGAGGCGCGCTCGGCCGTCGTCGAGGTCCAGCGCCTCTCCGGCCCGCACCCGGCCGTGCTCCATCTGCGTGCGATGGTGGAATCGAAGCGCGGCGACCTCCCGGAGGCGCGCCGCGCCTTCGAGGCCGCCCTGCGCCTCGCCCCGCGCGACGTCCAGCTGCGCAACAACTTCGCCAACCTGCTCGGCCGCGCCGGCGAGCATGCCGCCGCCCTCGCCCAATACGACGCCGCCCTCGCGACCGCGCCGGACTTCCACGAGGCGCGCTACAACCGGGCGCTCCTCCTCCAGACGCTCGGCCGCCTCGACGAGGCGCTGGCGGAGCTCGACCGGGTCGGCGCGGCGCGCCCGGGCGATGCGCGCATCCCCTCGGCCCGCGGCGCCGTCCTGCGCCTCCTCGGCCGCCTCGAAGAGGCGCAGGCGGCCTATGACGAAGCGGTGCGCCTCGACCCGACGCGCATCCTGCCGCTCACCGGACGCGCGCGCGTCGCGATGGAGCGAGGCGATCCCGCCGCCGCGGCTCATTACCGGGCCGCACTGGCGCTGAAGCCTGACGATCCGGTGCTGCAGCTCGGCCTTGCCGAGGCGCTCGAGGTGGAGGGCGACCCGGCCGCCGTCGGAACGCTCGCCGCCGCCGTCGCGACCCGGCCGGAGTGGCGGGAGGGCCAGGAAGTCCTCGCCCGGATGCGCTGGGAGGCCGGGGAGTCGACGGGGTTCACGCGCGACCTCGAACGCGCGATCGCGCAGTCGCCCGCCGATCCGCAGCTCCGCATCGCCCTTGCTTCGGCGCTCGGCGCCGCCGACCTCCACGCCGAGGCCGCCGAAGCGGCCGCCGCCGGGCGGGCCGCCGTCGGCGACAAGCCGGACCTCGTCCTTCTCGAAGCGGTCTATGCCTCGGAAGTCGGCGATATCGGGCGAGCCGACAGGCTGTTTGCCAGTCTGCCGGCAACCTTCCGCGGCGCCGCCGTCCACGAGGTGCGCCACCGCATCCGCACCGGCGAGCTCGAAGCTGCCGCCAGCCTGCTGGAGAAGGCGCGCGGCGAGGCGCCCTGGGACATCGGCGCGTGGGCGCTGACCGGCCTGGTGTGGCGGCTCGCCGGCGACCCGCGCGCCGAGTGGCTCAGCGGCCGGCCGGAGCTCGTGCGGCTCTCCGCTCTGGCGCTCGACGACGCGGAGCTCACGGCGATCGCGGACACGCTGCGCAGCTATCACCGTGCCGTCGTCCACCCGATCGGCCAGTCGCTCCGCGGCGGAACGCAGACGCGCGGCCGCCTGTTCGCGCGCGCGGCTCCCGAGGTGCGCCGGCTGAAGGAGGCCGCCCTTGCCGCCGTCGACGACTATTGGGCAGCGCTCCCCGGCGAGGATTCCGGCCACCCGCTCCTTCGCCACCGCAACCGGGCGATCGGCTTCGCGGGCTCCTGGTCGGTCCGGCTCACCGGCGGCGGGTTCCATATCGCCCATTGCCATCCGCACGGCATCCTTTCCTCCGCCTGCTACTTCGTCGTGCCGGAGCCGAAGGCGCCGATGGAGGGCTGGCTGGAGGTCGGCGGCCCGCCCGAAGGGCTCGACGTGCCGGTCGAGCCGCTCGCCCGGCTCGAGCCCGCGCCGGGCCGGATCGCGCTCTTCCCGAGCTATCTCTACCACGGCACGCGCCGCTTCGCCGCCGGCGAGCGGCTCACCGCCGCCTTCGACGTCGTGCCGCTTTGAGAGCCGGCGTCAGCGGTCGCGAAACCAGCCGGTGATCGCGAACCGGCCGATCGGGGCGAAGGGCGGGACGAAGGTGACGCTGTGCTTCTGCGGCACTCGGAACATGTTGAGCGCGTTGAAGCGGGGCCGGTAGCCGGCGACGACGTCGCCGTCTTCGTCGTAGAAGAGGAGATAGCCGCCCCAGTCGGGGCGCCAGTCCTCGGCGCAGAAGTTCATCACATAGGCGACCCGGCGCCCCTCCGGCTCGTCGGCATCGTCATGGACGGCGAGGAAGTGGCTCGGCGCGTAGAGCGTCGCCTGTCCGTCCGCCTTGACGATCTCCGGCGTCGCCGTGACCGCGCGCACCATCTCGAGCAGCGGCTCGGCGTTGATATGCTCGAGCAGGGCGGCGAGCCCCTCGCTCTCGTTCCACTGCTCCCGATAGGCGTCCACCATCGGGTAGCGCGCGTAGAGGAAGGCGTAGTCGCGGCCTTTCATCGCTGCATCGACATTGTCGAGGATCTGGCGGCTGTGCTGCGGGGCGATCCTGCCGAGATCCTGGCGTCGCAGCGAATGAGGCCCGTCCTCCCCCGCCCGCCAGCCGAGCCCCCAGGGCGTCTCGCGGGCGAGGACGTGGTGGACGGCGCGCGCCGCTTCGGCGGTGAGGAAATCCCGGATCTGCACCCGGCCTTCGGAAGCATATCGCGCTGCGGCTGCCTCGCGATCGATCGCGGGGCTGAGGTCGAACAGGGCGATGCTGGTGGCGTCGGTCACTGTCGTGTCTCCAGCTGACCGCGGGGGCCGCCCTCATCGGCCGAGGCCGCGTCGCCGCTGCGCCGGCGAAGCCATCCGGTGACGGAATATCGCCGCGCGGCCGCGAACGGCGAGACCATGGTCACGCTGTGCAGCTGCGGGACGGCGAACAGGTTGAGCGCATTGAAGCCCGGCGTGAACGCTTCTGCGACATGGCCGTCCGAGCCGTGGAAGGCGAGCAGGCCGCCCCACTCGATCTTCCACAGCGGCGTCAGGTTGAACACATAGGCGGCTTCGCGGTCCTTGCCGGGAATGTCGTCGTCATGTCCGGTCAGGAAGTCGCCGAGGCCGTAGGCGGTCGCCTGGGCATCGGCGAAACCGATCGCCTTGCGGCCGGTGATCCGGCGCAGCAGGGCGACGGTCGGCGGCGACGACAGGAAGCTGGCAAAGGCGGTGAGCTCGTCCCGCCGCGCCGCCCGCTCGGCCTCTTCGTCGGGCACGCGGATCGATTCGAAGCGGAACTGGAAGCCGTGCCGCGCCGCGGCGTGGACGGCCTGGTCGAGCGCCGCGCGCGCCTTTGGATCGAGCGCGGCCTGGGCGGCGCGGTCGAGCTCGAACAGCTTGTCGCCCTGGTTGATGACGAGGCGCCAGGCGCCATTGCCCTTGAGGAAGCGGTAGAGCCGCTCGGCTCCCTCCGCCTCGAGGAAGTGAGGAATGTGCGCGCGGCCCCGACGCCGGAACTGGCGCGCGGCGCGCTCGACGTCGAGCTTCGGGCTGATGCGGTAGAGCGGCGGCTTCACCGTCGCGGCTCTGCGGCATCGCGCGCACGCGCGCAAGCCGGCGACGCGCCGCGGCGATCGCGGCCGGGCAAAAAAGAAGGGCGGCGGACCGAAGTCCGCCGCCCGGTGAGGTCGTCCGGAAACCAGGCTTAGAAGCGCAGGTTCGCCGAGATGAAGAAGTCGCGGCCCAGCGGGTCGTAGGTGCCCGGATAGGTGTTGGACTGCTCCGCATTGGTGCCGAGCTGCGGCGGCTGCCGATCGAGCAGGTTGTTGACGCCCAGGGCGAGCCGCAGGCCGTCGCTGACATCGAACGCCATCGACAGGTCGAACAGGTCGTACGAACCGATCCGCTCGAAGGTGTAGATCGTCGACTCATCGTCGTCCTCGACGGCGCTGATGTGCCTCCAGCGGCCGCTCAGCGTCATCGGACCGTCGACCAGCGAGAGCCGGGTCGTCCACTTCCACCGCGCATAGGGATCGTCGCAGAAGGCGGCTCCGAAGAGGCCTTCGCACGGCGTCACCAGCGTCGGATCCTCCGGAGCCGGGCTGAACCGGTAGCGGTCCAGATAGGTGCCCATGAACGAGAAGTTCAAACGCGACTCCTCGCCGCCGACGAGGCTGAAGCTCAGCGGCTGGGAATAGTCGACCGCGAAGTCGATGCCGCGCGTCTCGAGCTTCGCCGAGTTGGCATTGAGCAGGAGCGGAAGGAACGGATCCTCGATCTCGCCGGTGGCCGGGTTACGAGCGCCGATGAACGTCTGGCAGTACTGGCTCGTGAGGTCCTGAAGCACGTTGTAGCAGAGATTCAGGACGTTGTTGAGGCCGCCGCCGAAGGTCGTGATCGCGTTGTCGATCCGGATGTCATAGGCGTCGATGGCGATGTTGAGCCGCGGGATGAAGCGCGGACGGATCACCACACCGAGGGTGAAGGTGTCGCTCTGCTCTTCCTGAAGGGCCGCATTGCCGCCGAACAGCGCCTCGATCTGGGCGTTCGACTGGAGGTTCGCGTTCAGCGGATCCGGAGCCGTCCCCGGATCGGAGCCGTCCGGTCCGAAAGCGAGAACAGCCGCGGGAACGCCCGTCTGGATGCAGAGCGTGCGGATCGTCGTATCGGTGATCGCGTCCTCGCCGGCGCACGGATCGGACGCCGCCGGGAAGCTGTTGAACTGACCGCCGAAGAGCTCGCCGACGTTCGGTGCGCGGATGGCACGCTGGTACTGGCCGCGGAACGTGATGTCCGGAACCGGTGCCCACTCGGCGCCGGCCGCATAGGTCCAGACGCCGCCGACCGCCGGAAGCGAGTAGTCGGAGTAGCGCGCCGCGCCGTTCAGCTCGAGCCGGTGGAAGCCGGGACGATCGGCGAGAAGCGGCACGCGGAGCTCGGCGAAGGCTTCGCGGACATTGTATCCGCCCGACGTCGGGAGACCGAAGTTCGGACCGATGATGTCGCCGCTGGCCGAGACCGGATCCGGCAGGTAGTTGGCCGAGACCGAGCGCCACTCGACGCCGGCGGCGAAGCCGATGTCATCGGCGCCCATGCCGAAGTTGCCGAGAACGCCGTTGATCGAGGCGGTGGCGACCTGGAGCGTCGAGATGTCGGTGTTCGAAGCCGAGACGATGAACTGGTCGAGCATCGCCTGGGTAAGCGTGCCGGGCCCGAAGATGTTGATCGGATCGGCGGTGCCGTCGAGACCCTCCTGGAAGCTCGAGCGCGAGACGCCGCCGGTCTGGAACTGGCTGTTCCGGGTCCGGGCGAAGCTGTAATAAGCCTCGTAGTTCAGCGTGTCGGTGATCGGGCCGCGGACGCCGGCGAGGACGCGGAATGCGTTGCGCTCGTCCTGGTTGCCGCGCGGACCGGTCTCCAGCGTGCGGCGGCTGGTGTTGAGCGCGATCACGCCGGGCGTATTGGCCGGGCCGCCGGGCACGGCGGCAGCTGCAACCTCGAGCGCTTCGATCTGCTGGAAGCGGGCGCAGTCGGCCGCGCTGACGAAGGCGCAGTTCTGGGCGACGTTGAAGTTGAAAATGCCGGTCACCGGGGTGGCGGCGAGCTGCGTCGTCACCCGGTTGTTGACGTAGGTCACCTCGGTGAACAGCGAGACGTTCTCGTCGATCTCGAACTCGCCGTAGCCGCCGAGCAGCCAGCGCTCCTGGGGAACCATCAGATAGTTCTCGGGAGCGAAGTTGTAGGCGTCGAGGAGCGCGTTGAACGCACGGCCGGACTGGCCGGGGATATCGATCTGAGCGCCGGTGCCGCCGCCGCTTCCGGCATACGGACCCGCCGCGGCTACTCCGGCGCCGGTATAGCGGAAGCGCCCGAACTGGTTGGTGCCCGAGCCCGCCGCGGCGAGACCGGGGACGCCGGAGGCGCAGGTGCCGGGCGTGCCGCTTGTTGCGCCCGGCTGGATGATCGTGCCGAGCGGAGTGCCGACGCCCGTCGACGGATTGATGGTCGCCGGATCGACGCAGACGTCGATGCCGGAGTTCTGGTCGGTCGAGAAGCGCGAGTAGGCGCGGTCGCCGGCGAAGATCGACTCACGGTTATAATATTCGCCGAACGCGACGACGTGGCCGCGGCCGTCAGCGAGCTGGCTGCCGACGGCGAGGTGGGCGCCGTAGCGGCGGCCGTCACCCTCTTCGGTGATGGCATACTGACCGCCGGCCTGGATGCCGTCGAGATCGGTCTGCAGTCGGAAGTTCACGACGCCGGAGATGGCGTCCGAACCGTAGACCGCCGAGGCGCCGCCGGTGACGAGGTCGACGCTGTCGATCAGGAACTGCGGGATCGTGTTGAGATCGACCACCTGGCTGGTATCGAAGAACATCCAGCGGCGGCCGTTCACGAGAACGAGCGAGCGGTTGGTGCCGATGCCGCGAAGGTCGAGCGTGGCGACGCCGCCGCCCGGGTTGTTCGAGAAGCCGGTCGTGGCCGGCACGACCTGCGGCAGCTGGTTCATGACCTGCTCGACGTTGGTCGCGCCCGAAAGGGTGAACTCCTCGTCCTGGATCACGGCCAGCGGGCTGGTCGAGGTGAGGTCGCGGCGCTGAATGCGCGAGCCGGTGACGACGATCGCGTCGCCGCGCTCTTCGTTGGCCTGACCTTCCTGGAGGTCGGAATTGCCGGTGGTGTCCGGCTGGGACGACGTCGCATTCTCCTGCGTGTCGTCGTCGGTGGGCTGGGCCCAGGCCGGCGTCGCAAACGCCGCCGCGCCGAAGATAAGGGTCGACGCCAACAGGCGCTGACGAAGAGTTGCTCGCATTTTTAGTCCCCTAGCAAACAGCGGTGAGGGCCGCCGGATCTCTTTTTCCTCCGTCCCGCAAGCGGCCTCCTGTGAAGGTCTCGCCCCCGGAACGGCAAAAACGGCCACAAAGCCGCTTTCAATCTGTTGTGTAGGCCAGCAGCGAAGAACAAGGCAATGCCGCGGCCTCTCGCCGAAGCGAGTTGGCGAGCCGCTGTAGCAAAAAGGTCACAACTCCAACGATGCCGGCCGTCGCCCCTGAGAAGGGACGTGGCCGGCTTGCATCGGGCGGCGCTCAGGAACTAGGCTGGTCCTGAACCACCGATCGGAAAAAGACATGTCCCTGCGCCTTGTATTTCCCGCCGCCTTGCTGCTCTTCGTCGGCGGCGCCGCTTCGGCCCAGGACCGGCCGGCGGAGCGCCCTCGCCCCGAGGTGATGACGAGGGTCGTTCAGTGCCGCGCCATCACCGGGTCGGCGGAGCGCCTCGCCTGCTTCGACCGCGAGGTCGCCGCGATGGATGCCGCGGCCGCGAGCGGCAACCTCGTCGCCATGGACCGCCAGCAGGTGCGCCGCACCCGCCGCTCGCTGTTCGGGCTCGCCCTCCCCAATCTGGACGTGTTCGGCGACGACGGCCAGGGGGACGAGGAGGCGGCGAGGCTGGAGGGCACGGTCCGCTCGGCCAGCCAGAATGCCAACGGCAGGTGGATCATCGTCCTCGACGACGGTGCGCGCTGGATCCAGACCGACACCCGCACTCTCGGCATCCCGCCTCGGGCCGGGCAGACGATCCGCATCCGCCGCGCCTCGCTCGGATCCTATTTCGCCAATATCTCCAACCAGACCGCGATCCGGATGCGCCGCCTCAACTAGGCCGCTCGGCCGGCGCGGGCCGGGCTCAGCCGATCGCGCGCACCACCGCCCGCTCCGCCTCGGTGAGGAGCGGGTTCCAGACGTCCACGATCAGGATCGCCCGCGGGTGCGGGCTGTCGTTCCAGGCTTCGTGCTCGATCGTGTCGTCGAACGCCCAGGCTTCGCCTTTCCGCCACGCGCGCGTCTCCGCGCCGACGCGAAAGCCGCAGCCGTCCGGCACCACCAGCGGCAGGTGCACCGTGGTGCGCGCGTTGGTCGATCCGGTATGCGGCGGAATCCTCGTTTGGGGCTGGAGAACGGAGAACATCACCGTCGGCGCCTTGCCCGGGATGTCGATCAAAGGCACGCAGGCGGCCACCGCCGCGGCGGTCGCCGGGCAGCGGGCGCAGTTCGCATCGTTGCGCACCCCGTCCTCGATCAGGAACCAGGCGCTCCACCGCGGCGAGTGATTGAGCTCGGCCCACTGGTTGGCGGGCTGGGACGCGTCGAAGCCGACATAGGGCCGGAAGTTCGGGTCCTCGTCCGCCCAGAGAGAGAGCAGCTCCTCGCGAATCGCGCCGGTCTCCGCCTCGAACGCTTCGAACCAGGGAAACCAGGCGCGGTCGAAATACTCGATCGCGGGAAGGTAGGGGAAGTGCCCCGCAGTAGGCTGCTGGACGTACACCTTCCGCATGCCGGCGCGCTGCTCGGCGAAGGCGCGGGCGCGTCTGAGGTCCGCGTCGGGATGGGCGGCCGCCACCTCGTCGAGCGCGCGCGCATAGGCCTCGGCGCGACGCTGCGTGTCCGCCGCGGTCGCCGCACGCGCCTCCGCCAGCTCCGCCCGCAGCGGCTCCGGGAAGCCGCTGTCGTCGGGGATGGCACCGAGGAAGGCGCGGCGCAGCCGCAGCCCCTCGGCCTCGCGCCCGAGCCGGTCCAGCACCCTCGCCTTCGCGAGCAAAGCGGGGAGGAAATAGGGCTGAAGCGCCAGCGCGGCGTCGAGGCTGGCGAGCGCCGCCTCGTCGCGGCCGGCGGCGATCTCCTCGCGGCCGCGATTGAACCAGGCGAGCGGCGTGGTGCTCACCGCGCCGCGGCTCCCATCGCCCCTGCGGCCAGCTGCGGATCGAGCCGCGCGCCGTTCCACATCAGGCTCCAGTGGAGGTGCGGCCCGGTCGCGCGGCCCGTCGCGCCCACCGTTCCGATCCTCTCCCCCTGCCGCACCCGCTGCCCGGCGCTGACCTGTGCCGTCGCGAGGTGGAGGAAGGCGCTGTTGAGGCCCATGCCGTGGTCGATGATGACGAGATTTCCTTCGAGGCTGAACGCCGGCGGCCCGGCGAGGACGACGACGCCGTCCGCCGGCGCCACCACGGGGGCACCGGCACCCGCGGCGACGTCGACGCCCGAATGATAGGCCGCGGCAACACCCCTGAAGATGCGCTGCGATCCGAACGCGCCGCTGATCCGCCCGGTGGCGGGCCAGACGAAGCGCTGCGCCCACCCGGCCGCGTCGGAGCGGGCGGCGCGCGCGGCGCGGATCCGCGCCAGCTCCGCCTCCCGCCGCCGGCGATAGGCCTCGTCCGGAACGGCGGGCGGCCGCTGGGCGATGTTCACATGCTCGATCCGCCAACTCCGCGGCGCGACCGCGATGCGCTGCTCGGAGGCCGAACCGCTGGCGAAATCCGCCATCAGCAACGCGGTGGGGCCATGGTCGCGGTCGAACCCGACGACGAAGCGCCCGTCCCGTCCGACCGCCACCGGCGCGCCGTCGAGGGTGAGCCGCCTCGTCCCCTCGGGCACCTGCCCACGGACCAGTCCGCCCTGCACGGGGGGCCCATCGAGCCGGAAATCGGCGCGCCCGACCGAAGCGACCCCGACCGGCGGCACCGGCCGCACCGGCTGCCGCGCCTCTGGCTGGTGGGTGGCGGCGAGCAGCGCCGCCGCCGGCAGCAGGGCGGCCGCTTTCACGCCTTTCCCTCCGCCTTCAACGCGGCCTCGGGCGAGGCATAGGGCTCCTGCTTCTCGACGCTCCAGTAGCGCAGCTGGTCGAGCGCGATCGGCCGGCCGGTCACGGCGCAGGTGACATGATCGCCGTTCACCAGCACGCGGAACGAGCCGGGGAGGTAATGGAGCTTGGCGGGCCGCCCCTTGCTGGTCATCAACATCGCTGCCCCTTTCCTTCAAAACAGCTTCGGGTGGTCGTCGCCGACCTTGGTGAGGCCGGGCCGCGGCGTCCGCCGGGCGGCGGCGCCGACGGTCGCTTCGAGCACATCGTCGCTGAACACGAGCTTGAGCCGCCCCGCCTCGCGGGCCAGCGCCGCCGAGGTCAGCGTCTTTCCGCTTTGGTCCTCGACCCGCGCATAGCCGCGCTCCAGCGGCCGGTTCGGATGGGCGAGCTCGGCGACCCGCCACAAGGCCTGCAGCCGCTCGGCGGCGCGGCGGTGCGCGGCGACGAGCAGCCCCGGCCGCAGCGCGCCGGCGGCGTGGCCGAGCTCGCCGCGTGCGCGGTCGAGCCGGCCGCCGAGCGCGCGGGGCAGCCGCTCGGCCATGTCGTCGAGCTTCTGGCGCTGCGGTTCGAGCAGTCTTTCACGTTCGGGCCAGCGCAGAACAAGGCTGCGAAATTGCTCGTCCGCGCGCTCGACGGTGCGGCTCGCGCAGCGCTCGATGCGGTGGCCGAGCTCGCGCAAGGAGCCGAGCAGGTCGCGCCGGACCGGCACCGCCATCTCGGCAGCCGCGGTCGGCGTCGGCGCGCGGACGTCCGCGGCGAAGTCGGAGAGCGAGGTGTCGGTCTCGTGGCCGACCGCCGAGATGATGGGGATCGAGCAATCGGCGATGGCGCGGACCACCTCCTCCTCGTTGAAGGCCCACAGGTCCTCGATCGAGCCGCCGCCGCGGGCGACGATGACCAGGTCCGGCCGCGCCACCGGCCCGTCCGCAGGCAGCGCATCGAAGCCCCGCACCGCCGCCGCGATTTGCGCCGCCGCGCCTTCGCCCTGCACGGGCACCGGCCAGACGATGACGTGGCACGGGCAACGGTCGGCGAGCCGGTGGAGGATGTCGCGGATGACCGCGCCGGTGGGCGAGGTGACGACGCCGATCGTCTTCGGGCTGAACGGCAGCTTCTTCTTGCGCTCGGCGTCGAACAGCCCTTCCGCGGCGAGCGCCCTGCGGCGCCGGTCGAGCAGCGCCATCAGCGCACCCTGTCCGGCGAGCTCCAGCCGCTCGATCACCACCTGGTACTTGGAGCGCCCCGGGAAAGTCGTCAGCCGGCCGGTCGCGACCACCTCGGCGCCGTCCTCGGGCCGGAAGCGCAGCTGCGCCGCGTTCGCCCGCCAGATCACCGCGTCGATGCACGCATTCGCGTCCTTCAGCGTCAGATAGCAATGCCCCGAGCTGTGCCGCTTGAAGCCCGAAATCTCGCCGCGGACGCGGACATGCGAGAAGGCGTCCTCGACCGTGCGCTTCAGCGCGCCGGAAAGCTCGCTGACCGAGAGGGAGGGCGCGTTGTCGCCCGGCATTTCGGTTGCTAACAGCCCGGCGTCGTCCGCCTGCGGGAAATCGGTCATGAATGTATTGCTCATCGGCTCCGGCGCGCGCGAGCATGCCCTCGCCTGGAAGCTGGCGCAATCGCCGATGCTCGCCAGGCTCTACGCCGCGCCCGGCAATCCCGGCATCGCCGAGCATGCGGAGCTGATCGCGATCGACCCCGCCGACCATCGCGGCACGGCCGATTTCTGCATCCGCCACTCGATCGGCCTCGTGGTGATCGGCCCCGAAGCGCCGCTGGTCGACGGGCTCGCGGACAATCTGCGCACCATGGGCTTTCGCGTCTTCGGCCCGAACAAGGCGCCGGCGCAGCTCGAAGGGTCCAAGGGCTTCACCAAGGATCTGTGCGCCCGCGAGAAAATTCCCACCGCCCGCTATGCCCGCGCCTCCGACCGGCTCGCCGCGGAAGCGGCGCTCGGCGATTTCGGCTTTCCGGTCGTGATCAAGGCCGACGGTCTCGCCGCCGGGAAGGGCGTGGTGATCGCGGAGAACGAGAGCGACGCCCACGAGGCGCTGGCGGCGATCTTCGCCGGCCGCGGCGGCGCGGCGGTGATCGAGGAGTTCCTCAGCGGCGAGGAAGCGAGCTTCTTCGTCCTCACCGACGGCAAGACGGTCCTGCCGTTCGGCTCGGCCCAGGACCACAAGCGCGTCGGCGAGGGCGATATCGGGCCGAACACCGGCGGCATGGGCGCCTACAGCCCCGCCGCGATCTTCACGCCCGAGATCGAGCGGCGGACGCTGGACGAGATCGTCCTGCCGACCATCGAGGCGATGGCGCGGCAGGGCATGCCCTATAGCGGCATCCTCTATGCCGGCCTGATGCTCACGCCCGACGGGCCGAAGCTGATCGAATATAACGCCCGCTTCGGCGACCCGGAATGCCAGGCGCTGATGATGCGCCTCGAGAGCGACCTCCTCCCCTTGATGCTCGCCGCCGCCGAGGGACGCCTCGCCGAGGCCGACCCGCCCCGCTTCAGCGAGGACGCGGCGCTGACCGTCGTCCTCGCCGCGCGCGGCTATCCCGGCACGCCGGCGAGCGGCGGCGAAATCCGCATCGGCGACGTGGGCCGCGCCCGGGTCTTCCAGGCGGGCACCGCTCTGCGCGGCGACGGCACGCTCCTCGCATCGGGCGGGCGCGTGCTCTCCGTCACCGCCGCCGGCGCCACGGTCGCCGAGGCGCAGCGCGCCGCCTACCGCGCCGTCGACGCGATCGACTTCCCCTCGGGCTTCTGCCGCCGCGACATCGGCTGGCGCGCGATCTCGCGGGGCTGACGTTGCGCCGCTTCGCCGCTAGACTGGGATCTCGAACAGGTGGAGGGACGATGCCGCGCTCCGTGAAGTTGATCCTCGGGCTCGCAGCCGCGCTCTTCGCCGGCTGGCTTCACCACGGGCCCTATGGCGGCGGCGAGCGCTTCGTCGGCTCCCTCGAGGCGCGGGCGCAGCTGCGCCTCCGCGTCGCCGAGCTTCCGGGCGTCACCGTCCGCATGGAGCGAGATCCGCTGACGCGCACCGCCATCCTTTCGGGCGAGGTCGACGATTTCCAGAAGGAAGGGCTCGGCTCCTTCCCCGGCATAAACGACCGCATCCGCACCATCCCCGGAATCGCCGACATACGCTGGGAGCAGCGGGCCTGCTGCGCGGAGGGACGCTGATGCCGCTTCTGCTCGAGACCCTTCTCCTCTGCGCGCTCGCCTGGCTGATCGGCCTCGGCATCGGCTGGCTGCTGTTCGGCCGCAAGCGCCGCGAGAGCTTTCTCGGCGACGAGGACCTGACGCCATGACCACGCTCCTCTACGCCAACCTCATCCCAATCGCCGCATCGCTCTTGATCGGCATCGCCACCGCGCGCTGGGCGTTCCGCCGCCCACCCTCAGGATCCGACCGCCCATGACCGCCGGCACCGACAACAGCACTCTCATCGTCATCATCGTCGCCGCCCTCGCCGCGGCGATCGTCGCCTTTTTGATCTGGCGCAGCGCACGCCGGGCGAAGCACCGCGCCCCGGTCCTTACGGAGCGCTCCGGCAACGAACGGCCCTATCTGCGCCAGCCGCACGCGCCGGTGCCGGCGCCGCCTCACGCTCCCCCGCCTGCGCCCGCGGGCGTCGCCGACGAGGTCGCGACAGCGGCCCACGACGTCGTCTGCGACGTCCTCCACGTCGATTCCCACGACCCCGGCAGCGCCGACGACCTGCAGGCGATGAAGGGCGTCGGGCCGAAGCTCGCCGTCCGCCTCCACGAGCTGGGCATCACCAGCTACGCCCAGCTCGCCGGCCTCGGCGACACCGAGGTCACGATGCTCGACGACCGGCTGGGGCCGTTCAAGGGCCGCGTCGCGCGCGACCGGCTGGTCGAGCAGGCCCAGTATCTCGCCCGCGGCGATATCGACGGCTTCGAGGCACGCTTCGGCAAGCTCGGGCAGCCCTGACGGCCGCTACTCGCGCCGGTCCACCTGGAGCGCGATCAGCTTGTCGATCTTGCGGCCGTCCATGTCGACCACCTCGAAATGCCAGTCGGCGAAGGAGAAGCGCTCACCCGTCTCGGGCAGATGCTTGAGCACCGACAAAGCGAAGCCCGCCGCCGTCGCATAGTCCCGCTCCCTCGGCAGCGGGACGCCGAGCTGGTCCTCGAGCGCGTCGGCGGAGAGCGAGCCGGAGATCAGCCAGCTCCCGTCCTCGCGCTCGACGAGAGGCGGATCGGACGAGGTGCCGGCGTTCGACGCGAACGCTCCGGCGAGCGCGGCCAGCAGGTCGGCGGGCGTCACCAGCCCGTCGAAATGGCCGTATTCGTCGAGCACGAAGGCCATCGGCACATCGGCGTCGCGCAGCACCGCCAGCGCGTCCATCGCGTCCATCTGGTCCGGGATCACCGGCGCGGGCCGCATCAGCGCCCTAAGGTCGAGCGGCCGCCCCTCGACGAAGGCCTTGACGATGTCGCGCGCCTGGACGACCCCGACGAGATCGTCGACCGAGCCCTCGGCAACCGGCAGGCGGCTGTGCGGCGTCTCGCGCAACTTGTCGCGGATCGCGGCGAGGTCGGCGTCGACATCGATCCAGTCGACCTCGGTCCGGGGCGTCATCACCTCCCGCGTCGGCCGGTCGGCGAGGCGGACCACCCCCGAGATGATCGCCCGCTCGCTCTCCTCGATGACGCCGGCGTGATGGGCCTCCGCGACCACGATGTGGAGCTCCTCGGCGGTGACCCGGTTCTCGCCCTCGCGCTGCAGCCGCAACAGGCGGAAGATGCCGGCGCTGGTCTTGTCCAGAAGCCAGACGAACGGCGCCGTTGCCCGCGCCAGCCACAGCATCGGCGGCGCCATCACCGCTGCGATCCCCTCGGGCGCGCGGAGCGCGATCTGCTTGGGCACCAGCTCGCCGACGACCAGCGACGCGTAGGTGGTGAGGACGATGACGAGGACGAAGCCCGCGGTCTGCGCGGTGCCCGCCTCGAGCCCGAGCAGCTGCAGCCGCTGCCCCGTCGGCCCGCCGAGGCTCGCGCCCGAATAGGCGCCGGCAAGGATGCCGACCATGGTGATGCCGATCTGCACCGTCGAGAGGAAGCGGCCGGGATCCTCGCCGAGGTCGAGCGCGATCTGCGCGCCGCGCCGGCCCCGCTTCGCCATCGCCGTCAGCTTCGGCCGGCGCGCGGAGACGAGCGCCAGCTCCGTCATCGCGAGCAGGCCATTGAGGCCGACGAGCATGACGATCACGACGACGTCGAACCAGGGATAAGGCGCAAGATGTGGAGGAGCGGGAGCCATGAGCGGGACTGCGTGCTTAGCGCTTTACCTTTCGCGCCGACAACCTGTTCCTCAGGGTCCGTTCAAGACGGGTGTGGAACATTGGCGTCGTAACGGCGGTTTGTCCGCCGTTCACCCATTCACTGGGAATGGCCCTTGACCGGGAAAGGAATGAGTATGTCCAAGCGTATCACTGCGGCCATCGCCGCCACCCTCCTCGCCACCACCGCCGCCTGCGTTACCAATCCGGAGACGGGCGAGCGCGAATTTCCCGTCCGCACCGCCATCGGCGCCGCCGCGGGCACCGTCGCCGGCTATCTGCTCGGCGACCTCATCGGCGGGCGGCGCGACCGTACCGAGCGGATCATCGGCGCCGGCATCGGCGCGATCGCCGGCGGAGCCGTCGGCCAGTATATGGACCGGCAGGAGCAGGAGCTCCGCCGCCGCACCGCCGGGACCGGCGTGGTCGTCGAGCGTCAGGGCGACGAGCTCGTCCTCACCATGCCCTCGGGCATCACCTTCGCCCACAACCAGGCGGACGTGCAGGCCCAGTTCCAGCCCGTGCTGAACGAGGTCGCGCAGACCCTGGTCTCCTATCCGTCGACGATGATCGACGTGCTCGGCCACACCGACAGCACGGGGACGCACGAATATAATCAGGGCCTGTCGGAGCGGCGCGCCCAGGCGGTCTCGGCCTATCTCACCGCCCGCGGCGTCCAGCCGGTCCGCATCGCCGCCCGCGGCTATGGCGAGACCCAGCTGCTCGTCAATCCGGAGCGGACCGAGGCCGATCGCCAGGCGAACCGCCGCGTCGAGATCCGGATCGTGCCCGCGACCACCGGCACCGGCGGCTGAGCCCGCGCGGCTGAAGGATGAGGGGGCGCCGGGGATGACCCGGCGCCCCTTTTTCGTGATGGCGATCGCCGCATTCCTCCCTGGAGCCGAACGGCGTGAGCGCGCCGGCGCGGCGGCGTTCGTCCTCCTCCTCCACGCCCTGCTCCTCTGGGCCCTCGTCAGCGGGCTCGCCGTCGAGGTGGTGCGCGACGTCGCGAGCCGGCTCAAGGTCGTCTCGATCGCGGAGCCGCCGCCCCCGCCTCCCGAGCCCAAATCCATCCCCGCGCCGGTGCGGGTGCCTGAGCCGGAAGGTGCGGCAGCACCGCCGAGCCTCAAGTCGCGGCCCTCGCCCGTCGTCGCGCCGCGCGAGGCGAGGCGATCGCCGGTCCGCGCCGCGCCGGAGCCGAAGCCGCTCCCGACCGGCAGCGCCCGCGATGCCGGCGCCGCCGCGACGCCGGGCACCGGCACGGGCGCGGGCGGACAGGGGAGCGGCGCCGGCGCCGGCCGCGGCGGCGGCGGCACGGGCGGCGGCGGCCGGGCGGCGCGCGCGCAGAGGATCAGCGGCGCGTTCGACTATTCCGACCATCCCGACCGCGGCCGCACCGACCGGACCGAGACGGTCGGCGTCCGCTTCCTGGTCGATCCGGGCGGCCGGGTGCGCGACTGCGCCGTCACCCGCTCCAGCGG
This sequence comes from Allosphingosinicella sp., assembly GCA_036399955.1. Classification (GTDB taxonomy): domain Bacteria; phylum Pseudomonadota; class Alphaproteobacteria; order Sphingomonadales; family Sphingomonadaceae; genus Allosphingosinicella. Next base: position 18,472 of record DASWMB010000119.1, read on the forward strand.
CAATGCCCGCGTCGACGCGACGACCTGCCGCCTGATCGAGCAGCGCTTCCGCTACCGGCCCGCCACCAACGACGCGGGCGAACCGGTGGCCTCCGTCGTCAGCACAATCTTCTCATGGATCCCGGACGAGCGGCGCCGCCGCCGCTAGAAGCGCGACCGCCGTTCGCGGAAGAAGGCGCGCAGCATCTCGGCCGCCTCCCCCTCGCCGATGCCCGGATAGACTTCGGGCGCATGGTGGCAGGTCGGCTGGGCGAACAGCCGCGGGCCATGGAGCACCGCGCCGCCCTTCGGGTCCGCCGCCGCGAAGTAGAGCCGCGCGATCCGCGCCAGCGCCACCGCGCCCGCGCACATCGCGCAGGGCTCGAGCGTTACCCACAGGTCGCAGCCGTCGAGCCGCGCGGCGCCGAGCGCCGCCGCCGCCGCCCGCAGCGCCACCATCTCCGCGTGCGCGGTGGGGTCGCTGAGCTCCCGCATCCGGTTCCGCCCCGTGGCGATCACCTCGCCGCCGCGGCTCACCACCGCCGCCACCGGCACTTCGCCGGCCGCCGCCGCCGCGCGCGCTTCCTCCAGCGCCAGCCTCATCGGTTCGGGAAGCGGAAAGCCCATCGCGCGGGGCTAGACCCGCGGACTTCGAAAATCAAAAGGGCCGCCGGTCCGACCCCCGGCGGCCCTCCCCCTCAGAAGGAGATCACTGGCCGTTGGCGGGCGGGGCCGGAGCGGGAGCGGGCGCCGGAGCCGGAGCCGCGCCCGGCTGCGTCCCGTCATTGACCCTGAGCGACGGCGTCTGCACCTGGCGGCTCTCCGTCTTCACGACCGGCACCTGCATCGTGGTGTTGCTCGTCCCGACCTCGACCGGATTGACCTTGACCTCGATCGGCGCCTCGGCACCGCGATTGTAGTTGAGATCGATCACGTTTGCCCAGACGAGCCCGATCCCGACCAGCACGAGCAAGGCGAGCAGGAGCAGGAACTTGCGCAGCATTCGTGGGCCCTCCGGTGGTTTCGCGTCTCGTCCTCTCCAACGAAGCCGCCGCGACTTGGTTGCAGCCCCGCAACGAGTCCGTGCTTCGGTGCTGCACTGCCGCTAAAGGTTGACTGGCCCGGCCCCGCGAGCTATCTCGCGCCGGCTTTGCGGGCTTCCCCCCGCTTTCATCCAGGACGGACAATATGTCGCGCATTTGCGAGCTGACCGGCAAGGGCCGGCAGGTGGGTCACAACGTTTCCCACGCCAACAACAAGACCAAGCGGGCCTTCCTGCCCAACCTGCAGGACGTGACCCTGATGTCGGACGCGCTCGGCCGCTCGGTGCGCCTGCGCGTGTCGATGAACGGGCTGCGCTCGGTCGAGCATGTCGGCGGCCTCGACAACTGGCTGCTGAAGTCGAAGGACGACCGCCTCAGCCTGCGCGCCCGCCGCCTCAAGCGCGAGGTCGCCAAGAAGCAGGCCGAGACCGCCGAGGCCTGAGCCCCGCCGCACCGGAGCCTCAGCGGCCCAGCGCGAACTTGAACAAAAGCGTCCGTTGCATCAGCGGATTGAAATTGTCGTCCGACGCGATCCACAGGATCGTGCGGCCGCTTTCGCGCGTGACGCTCAGCGCCTCGAGATTGTCGACCGTGACCGAGCCGGTGAACGAGGCGATCTCGCGGCCTTCGAGCACCGCGCCGGCGCGCAGCCGCCGCGGATTGCCGATCGTCAGCACCGCCCGCCACCAGCTGAACACGCCGAAGCTGCGATTGAGGACCAGCAGCCGCCCATCGGGCAGCAGCGCCGCGTCGGTCGGCCGGTAGCCTGGCGGCGGCCGGTAGCGCAGCCGCAGCGCGCGGGTCGCCGCCCGCGCCGGATCTCCGGCGAACAGCAGCAAGGGAGTCGTCCCGTCCCCCGCGTCCGGCCCCTCGCCGAAGACGAGGAAGCGGCCGTCCGCCAGCCGCGCCATCGCCTCGGGGCCGCGGGCGAAGGGAAGGCCGTCCAGCGCCGCCGGCGCCGCCGCCGCCTCGAAGCGCCAGCCGGGCAGGCGATAGCGCCACACCGCGTTCCAGTTCTCATAGGCCACCCAGGCCCGCCCGCCCGCCACGGCCATCGCCTCGGCGTCGCGGTCGCTCTTGCGCCGCCCGGTGCCCGGCCCGCGCGGGATGCGGTCGATCCGAAGCGGCATCGCGCCCGCTCGGCGCGGCACCGGGAAGCGGAAGATGCTCCCCGAATCGCTCAGCGCCGTCACGATGCCGCGCTCGACATGCATGGCGGAGACGCCGCCGAACCGGACGTCCCGGCTCGACAGCCGCCATCCTTCGAGGAAGGTCAGCGCGCCGAGCCGCCGCCGCTGCGGATCGCCGGCGTCGAGCGGCACGGGCTCGGCCGTCATTCGCGTCATCGGCGGCCGCGGCGGCTGCGGCCGGTCCACCGGCCAGGCGAAGGTGCCGAGCAGAAAGCCCGCGGCCAACAGCCCCAATATCCGTCCCGCTACCATGAACGCCCGCTTACG
>DASWMB010000120.1:0-1709 GCA_036399955.1 Allosphingosinicella sp.
GGGCAGTGAAATCCAGATCAAGGGCGGGCCAGCCGTTCGAGTCATTCTGACGGGTCCTTCGAGACGGGCCTTCGCCAAGCTCAGTCCCTCCTCAGGATGAGCGCAGGGATGTTTCCGAAAACCCGCTCATCCTGAGGAGCCGCTGAGCGAAGTCGAAGCGGCGTCTCGAAGGACCTCTCCCTAGAGCGTGGCTTCGATCGCCCTTGCCGCCTGATCGGGGTCGTCCGCCTGCGTGATCGGGCGGCCGATGACGAGGACGGAGGCGCCGGCGTCGAGGGCGGCGCGGGGGGTGACGACGCGCTTCTGGTCCGCCGCATGGCCGTCGGCGGGGCGGACTCCGGGGACGACGAAGAAGCCGTCGGGCCACAGCTTGCGCGCGGCGCGGACCTCGGCGCCCGAGCAGACCACGCCGTCCAGCCCCGCCGCTCGGGCGAGGGCGGTGAGGCGCTGGACCTGGGCGTGGGGATCGGCCTCCATCCCCATCGAGCCGAGGTCCTCCCCATCGAGGCTGGTGAGGACGGTGACGGCGACGACCTTCGTGCCGGACGGGGCGGCGGCCTTGGCGTCCTCCATCATCGCCCGGCCGCCGCCGGCATGAACGGTGAGGATGGCGGGCTCGAGCGCGCGGAGCGACTGGACCGCCTTGGCGACGGTGTTGGGGATGTCGTGGAGCTTCAGATCGAGGAAGACCGGCAGGCCGAGATCGGCCATTTCGCGCACGCCCTGGCGGCCGTTGGCGCAGAAGAATTCGAGGCCGAGCTTGAGGCCGCCGACATGGCGGCGCACCCGCTGCGCGATGCTCTTGGCCTTTTCGAGGTCCGGCGTATCGATGGCGACGTAGATCGGGCTGCCGCTCATGCGGGCCAGATCTTGGAATCGGTCGCGATCCGCTCCTCCTCGCTGCGCGCCGGCGTGGCGGCCGGCGCAGGGACGTGGCCGGGCACGTTGGCGACGGCGACGGGCTGCGCCGTCTCCATCCGCCGCCTCAGGCTCCAGAGGCGCCCGCGATAGAGGAGGAAGGGGGGAAGGAAGCCGAGCAGGAAGGCGAAGAGGACGAGCACGGGCAGCTTCACGTCCATCTGAAGGCCGCCCCAGAGGTTGATCGTCACCTGCGCCCAGTTTGCCTTGGCGAACAGCACGAGGACGATGGCGAGCACGACCCAGAACAGGGTTTTGAGGAACTGCATGGCTCTTCCTCCCCCAAATCGCCCCGCGCGTCCAGCCTCAGCCGATCTCGCGCTCGAGCGCGTCGAACAAGGGCGCGATCGCGGCGAGCCGCGGCCGCTCCTCGGCCAGGATCGCGCGAAACGCCTCCCGCTTGAGCGCCGCCGCATCGACCCGGTGGTCCGGCACGGTCGAGAGCAGGATGTCGACCAGCCGGTCGGCGCCGTGGAGGCGGCCCCAGAGATAGTCGTTCTCGCGCCAGGCGCGGCTGAAGAAGGCGCCGAAGCTGTTGAACTGCACCCCCTTGAGCGTCGCCGCCGCGCCGCCGGCGCGGATCGCCGTCGCATCGTCGGGTGAGATCCGGTCGACCTTGATCGGATCCCATTCGTCGCGCCCGTCCTCCTGGAGGAGGGGGAAGGTGGCGATGTCGTAGAAGGAGAATCCGAGATAGGCGACGAGCAGCGCCTTGCGCTCCGGTCTCGGCAGGGCGGCGAGCGCGCCGGCGAGGCGGCGGTCCGCCTCGGCGTCGAGGGTGCCGAGATCGA
>DASWMB010000121.1:0-17856 GCA_036399955.1 Allosphingosinicella sp.
GATGACCCGGGTATTCGCGTTGACGAGAATGCTCATGCGGGGAACGGCGCTCCGTGCGTATGCTGTGATGGGAGAAAGGCTCAGGCGTCGAGCGGGTGTTCGCGCTCCATGATCGTCGCCCAATCATAGGGGCATTCCGCCGGAAACGCACCGAGCGGCAATTCGGTCTCGCCGGAGGCACGGATGCGGGCGTGGCGATAGGCCCGTTCGACCGCCTCCCCGATTCGCGCCTTGAAGCTCGGATTATCCTCGAGCTCGTCCTCGACCTGCAGGCGATGGCCGGCAATCGACACCGACCAGCTTCTCGAGCGTTGCTCCGGCTGGAAGTCCCATTTGAGCATGTGCAGCAGCACGATTTCGATCGCGCTTACGAACGCCTTGAATTCCGACCGGCCCAAGCTTTCCACCTCGTCGATCAGATTGTCCCGGTCGATTTCGCTCCAGCGCGCCTCCTTGATGAGGGCGATCTGATGCTCGACCCAAGCCGCATAATCCTCGGCGTAACCCGGGCCGGCGCCGCGCAACCGTGTGATATGTTCGCGTTCAGCCATGTCCCGTGCCGCTTAGCAGATGGCGCTCCATCAGGCGAGGGAGCTGTCGATGCCCTTGCAGGCGACGAGCAGCTCTTTCACGGCGTCCACCGAGACCGCGAAATTCGCCCGCGCCGTCTCGTCCAGCTCGATCTCGACGATCTTCTCGACGCCGCCGGCGCCGATCACCACCGGCACGCCGACATAGAGGTCGTTCACGCCGTACTGCCCCGTCAGATACGCGGCCGACGGGAGCAGGCGCTTCTTGTCCTTCAGGAAGCTCTCCGCCATTTCGAGCGCCGCGGTCGCCGGCGCGTAGAAGGCCGAGCCGGTCTTGAGCAGGGCCACGATCTCGCCGCCGCCGGAGCGGGTGCGCTGGACGATGGCGTCGATCCGCTCCTGGCTCGACCAGCCCATCTTGATCAGGTCGGGGATCGGAATGCCGCCGACCGTCGAATAAGCCGGGATCGGCACCATCGTGTCGCCATGGCCGCCGAGGACGAAGGCGGTGACGTCCTCGACCGAGACGCCGAACTCCTCGGCGAGGAAGTGGCGGAAGCGCGCCGAATCCAGCACGCCGGCCATGCCGACCACCTGGCTGTGCGGGAGGCCGGAGAATTCGCGCAGCGCCCAGACCATCGCATCGAGCGGGTTGGTGACGCAGATGACGAAGCTGTCCAGCGCATGGGTGCGGATGCCCTCGCCGACCGCCTTCATCACCTTCAAGTTGATGCCGAGCAGGTCGTCGCGGCTCATGCCGGGCTTCCTCGCCACGCCCGCGGTGACGATGCAGACGTCGGCGCCGGCGATGTCGGCATAGTCGTTGGTGCCGGTGAGCCTCGCATCATAGCCCTCGACCGGCCCCGCCTGGGCGAGGTCCAGCGCCTTGCCCTGGGGAATGCCCTCGGCGACGTCGACGAGGACGATGTCTCCCATCTCCCGGACAGCGGCGAGATGGGCGAGCGTGCCGCCGATCATGCCTGCACCGATGAGCGCGATTTTCTTGCGAGCCATTGAGCTCCAGCCTTTCGGGTTTCGAAGCGAGGCCGGCTGCGGGCAGCAGCCGCGTGAGATGGCCGCCGCTTAGTCCCGCGACGCCGCAGGGGCAACCGTCTCAGCGGGTTTTTTGCCCTTGATCCTCCCCGAGCTAGCCTCGGGGAGGACTACTCAGCGGCGCCGCGTCCGCTGCCGCCGCTCCGGCCCCGCCAGCGTCCGGATCATGTCCGTCCAATGGTCGATGCTCTGGTAGAAGGCACGGACAGGCACGCGCTCGTTGAGGCCGTGAGCGCGGGCGTCGTCGGGTATGACGCCCCAGCCGCCGGCGACGCCGTAGACCGGAAGGCCGCGCTGGCGGAAGAAGAGCGCGTCGGTCGCGCCCGTCGCCATGGTCGGCACGATCGGCGAGCCCGGATGGCGGGCGCGGACCGCCGCCGTATAGGCCTGGAGCACGTCCTGGCGGAGCGGCGAGGCGTCGCTCGGATGCGCCTCCTCGATCGGCTCGACGGCGACGCTGGACGGTTGGCCGAGCCCGCGCAGGGTCGCGAGCACGGCCGCCGGGTCCTCGCCCGGGAAGATCCGGCAATTGACCGTCGCCACCGCCCGCTGCGGCAGCGCATTGTCGGCGTGGCCGCCTTCGAGCCGGGTGGCGACGCAGCGCGTGCGGGTGAGGCCGACCTCGGTCTCGCTCGCCTCGATCGCGTCGGCGGCGCCGGCGTCGTTCGGATCGGCGAGCCAGCGCCGGATCGCGGCCGCCAGCGCCGGCTCGGCGGTGCGCGCCCGCTCGGCGAAATAGGCGCGGGTGGTCTCGTTCTGCCGCGGCTCGAAACGGTGCGCCTCGAGCCGCTGGAGCGTGCGCATCAGATCGTAGATCGCATTGTCCGGCCGCGGCCGGGAGCTGTGGCCGCCGCGGTTGCGCGCCGTGAAGGAGAAGGTCTGGTAGACCTTCTCGGCGGTGACGAACTGGAAGCCGGCGTTGGTCCCGTCGCGGAGGAAGGAGCCGCCGCCGCCGTCCGCGTTGAGGCCGAATTCGAGCCGCGTGAGGTCGATCCACTCGTTGGCGGCCTTGTCCGCGCCTTCCTGGGCCGTCTCCTCGTCGCCGGTGAACAGGACGACGATGTCCCGGTCCGGCCGAAAACCCTGGGCCCTGAGGCGCAGCAAAGCGGCGGTCACCGAGACGACGCCGAGCTTGTTGTCGCCGGTGCCGCGACCGTAGAAATAGCCGTCCTCCTCGATCAGCTCGAACGGGTCGCGCTCCCAGTCCTCGCGGCGCGCCTCGACCACGTCCATATGCGCGAGGATCAATATGCCCTTGCGCCCGGACGGCCGCGCGGCGGGCCAGCGGATCACCATCGACTGGGTGCCGCCATGATCGAAGACCCGGATGTCGTCGATCCCGGCCGCCTCATACTGCCCGCGCAGATAGGTGACGAGCTCCGCCATCCTGCCGCGCCCGGCGACCGTCGGGATCTCGACGGCCTTCTCGTAAATCTCGCGGCCCCTGGCGTGCCAGGGATCGGACGGCGGCTGGGCGGAGGCGGCGGCGGCGAGAGCGAAGCTTGCGATCAGGAGGAGACGGCGCATGGAGTGTCCTTTCTGCGGCGACCTTAGCGTTCGCCGTGCCCGGCGGCGAGATAGTCCCGGCTCTGCATCTCGATGAGGCGGGAGACGGTGCGCTGGAACTCGAAGGCGCCGTCGCCCTCAGGGTAGAGCGCGGCGGGCTCGGCGGCGGCGGCGGCGAGGAGCTTCACCTTGTGCTCGTAGAGCGCGTCGATCAGCGTCACGAAGCGCGCCGCCTCGTTCCTCTTCTCCGGCCCGAGCATAGGGATGCCGACGATCAGAACGGTGTGGAAGCGACGCGCGATCGCGAGGTAATCCGGCGCACCGCGCGGCTCCCCGCACAGCCGCCTGAATGAGAAGACGGCGACGCCCTTGAGGCTTTTGGGCACATGCAGCGTCCGGCCGCCCTGGACCGGAATATCCTCGGACGGGACGTTGGCGCGGTCCTCGGGTGGATAGTCGGTGAGGCGGAAGAAGGCGGCGCTGAGCGCGGCGGTCGCCTCGGGCCCGTTCGGCACGTGCCAGGTCGGGAAGCCGCCGAGCCGCTCCAGCCGGTAGTCGACCGGGCCGTTCAGCGGCACGACGTCGAGCTCGCGCTCGACGAGGTCGATGAAGGGCAGGAACAGCTCGCGGTTGAGCCCGCCGAGATAGAGGTCGCGTGGGCACCGGTTCGAGGTGGTGATCACCGTCACCCCTTCCTCGAGCAGCCGCGAGAACAGGCGCGAGAGGATCATCGCATCGGCGCTGTTGTTCACCACCATCTCGTCGAAGCAGAGCAGCCGCGCCTCGGCCGCGATCGCGCGGGCGAGCGGCGGGATCGGGTCGCCTTCCTCCTTCGCCCGCTCGTCGCGCAGGCGCTCGTGCACTTCGAGCATGAACTCGTGGAAATGCACCCGCCGCTTCGGCTCCACCGCGATCGAGCAGAAGGCGAGGTCCATCAGCATCGATTTGCCGCGCCCGACCCCGCCCCACATGTAGACGCCGCGCACCCGCGGCGTGCCGTCGCGGAAGAAGCGGGCGAGGAAGCCGCCCTTCGGCTTCTCGGCGATCTCGGCGGCCAGCCGGTCGAGCACCGCGACCGCGCGCTGCTGGTCCTCGTCGGCGCGGAGCTCGCCCGCGCGGAGCAGCTCTTCGTAGCGCGACGCCACCGCGGTCACGAGAGCTTCAGGCCTTTCCTGAGGGTGCCCGACCAGGCTGCGACCGTCTCCTCGCCCTGGACAACGAGGCCGCGCATGAAGGCGAGCCGCTTCGTCTCCTTGAGCAGCTCGACCGTGCAGTCGAGCGGCTCGCCCAGCCGCCCCGGCGAGAGGAACTGCGCCGAAAGGTCGAGCGTCACCGAATGAGCGATGTTCGCCCCGGCGAGGTGCCCGCCGGCGAACATCGCCATGTCGATGAAGGTGAGGATCGCCCCGCCATGGGCGACGTTGCCGAGGTTGCTCTGCCGGATCGTCGGGAACATCCGGCAGCGCGCCCGCCTTTCCCCTTCGCCGCGGACGAGCAGCCTGCCGATGGCGGCGTTGAAGCGCTCCTCCCCAGGCGGGCTCTCGTCGATGTCCCACGTCCACCAGCCGGGATGCGCCGGGTCCGGCTCGTGGCGGATGCGCGGGTGGATCGGGTGCGTCAGACCGCGCGCTCCACCAGCATCTTCTTGGTCTCGGCGATCGCCTTGGCGGGGTTCAATCCCTTGGGGCACACGTTCGCGCAGTTCATGATCGTGTGGCAGCGGTAGAGGCGGAACGGGTCCTCGAGCTCGTCGAGGCGCTCCTCCGTCCTCTCGTCGCGGCTGTCGGCGAGCCAGCGATAGGCCTGGAGGATGATCGCGGGCCCGAGAAAGCGGTCCGAATTCCACCAGTAGCTCGGGCAGGAGGAGGAGCAGCAGGCGCACAGGATGCACTCGTAGAGCCCGTCGAGCTTCGCCCGGTCCTCCGGCGACTGCAGCCGCTCCTTGCCGTCGGCCGGCGGCGCCGCGCCCCCCTCCAGCCACGGCCGGATCGAGGCATATTGCGCGAAGAAGTGGGTGAAGTCCGGCACCAGGTCCTTGATCACGTCCATGTGCGGCAGCGGCGTGATCCGGATCTCGCCTTTATAGTCCTCGATCGCGGTGGTGCAGGCGAGGCCGTTCTTGCCCGCGATGTTCATCGAGCAGGAGCCGCAGATCCCCTCGCGGCAGGAGCGGCGGAAGGTCAGCGTCGGGTCGACCTCGTTCTTGATCTTGATGAGCGCGTCGAGGATCATCGGCCCGGTGTCGTCGAGGTCGATCTCGAAGCGGTCGTAGCGCGGGTTCTCGCCGCTGTCGGGATCGTAGCGGTAGATCCTGAAGCTCTTCACCCTGCCGGCGCCGGCCGGCGCCCGGTGCTCCCGCCCCTTGCCGCTGATCCTGCTGTTCTTGGGGAGCGCGAATTCGGCCATTTGTCGTCCTTCCGTGCGGGCAGATAGTCGCTAGCGCGGGGAGGCTCAATGCCCCGCGCGCTGCCGCCGCTCGAGCAATATCCGGGCGATCTCGTAGGTGCGGCTGTTGTCGACGTCGACCGCATGGCTGCCGTCGGCGAGCACCACCGCCTCGCCCTTCACCCCGAACCGCTTCGACAGGCGGCGCATCGCGCCCGCCAGCGTGATCAGCCCGTAGCGCCCGAGGAGCAGGTTCACGATCCCGAACGCCTGCGCGATCCGCTTCGGGTTCTTGGCGAACTGGCCGCCGCTGCGGAACGCCTCGGCGAGCTTCACCGCCTTGGGGCCGTTGAGGCCATAGAGGTTGCAGTTCGAATAAGCCGCGTCGCGCAGCTTGTAGAAGCGCCGCTGTCCCTCCGGATGGGCGGCGAGCACCGCCTCGCGCGTCGCCATCGCCAGCACCGCCTCGGCGCCGGCATGCATCCGCCCGACCACCTCGGCGACGGCCGCCGGGGTCAGCAGCACGTTGTCGGCCGTGGTGATGAGGAGCGGCTCGTCCACCGCATGGGCGGCGGCATAGATGCTGTCGGCGATGTTGGTCGCGGCCGGCACATAGTCGACCGGCACGCCGAGCTCGCCCGAGCCGCCGGGCACCTTGCGCACCGCCTCCACCGCGTCCCGCTCGATGCTGATATGGATTCGGCTGAGCCCCGGCACCTGGACGAGCGTCCTCAGCACATGCTCGATCAGCGGCCTGCCGGCGATCGGCACCAGGCATTTGTGCGTCACGCCCGCGTCCGCCGCGAGGGGGTCGAGCCGCCCGCTGCGCTGCGCGGCAAGGACCACGGCGGTGAAGGGCGCCGCGCCCGCCGCGTCAGCCGGCACGAACGTCCTCCGCCTGGACGAGGCCGTGGCGAACGAGGCTGTGGCAGACGATCGTCTCGATGAGGTCGGGATGCGAGAGGCCCGCCAGCGCGGCCGACTGGCCGATCACCCGCTTCGACCAGATGTTGGCCTGGAGGTTGACCTCGAGGAAGCGTACCTCGCCGGTCGCGCGGTTCCAGCGGAACTCGAAGCGGCCATAGTCGAACGGCCACAGCTCCGGGATCAGCATCTCGGTATGGCGCCGCAGCTCCTCGGCCAGCGCGCCCTCTTCGAGCGGCACCAGCTGCGCCTTCGATTCCTCGAAGCCGCGCTTCTCCTCATAGGTCCTGAGCACGTTCGGATCGTGCTCGAAGGTCATGATCGGCAGGATCGCATGGCCTTCATGGCCGATCACCGGGATCTCGATGTCGATCCCCGGCAGGAACGGCTCGACCAGCGCGTCGTGCCCCTCGCTATGGATGTGCTCGATCGCGTCCCTGAGCTGGTCCCAGCCCTCGGCCGCGACCACGCCCCAGCTTGCCGACGAGGCGTTGGGCTTGGCGACATAGCGCTCCGCGCTCCAGCCCGCGATCGGCTCGACCGGCGCGCCGCGGCGGAAGACCCGCCAGTCGGCGGTCGGCACGCCGCGAAAGCGCGCCGCCATCTTCATCAGGTGCTTGTCGTCGGCGAGCCCGCGCAGGATCGGCGAGCCGCCGAGAAAGGGAATGCCGTGCCGCGTCGCGAGCAAAGGCGCCAGCATCTCCGAGTTGAGGAAGCCCCCCCGGTTGAGCAGCGAGAAGATGAAGTCGACGTCGGGCTTGTCGAACAGGTCCTCGAAGCGGTTGCCGATCGTCACGTTCCTGAAGATGCCGCGCATCACGGTCGCGATCTCGTGATGGTAGACGGCGTGGTTGCCGTCGATCTGGTGCGCCTCGCCCGATCCCCTCGCATGCTTGGCGATGAACATCACCCGCAGGCTTTCCTTCACCGGCTCGGGAACGCGTAGGGGCCTGAGGGGGGTCATGCGGTCCGCCAGTCGATTGCACCCGAGCGGGGCCATGCCTAGATGGGCGCATGACGATCGCTCGCGAAAGCGCCGCCATATCGGCGGCTGTCGGTGAAGGCAACGCTCCCGGCCTCGACGGAATCGGCGCCGAAGACGGCGGCCTCAGCCTCACGACCGCGGAGCTGATGGCGCTCGGCGGCGACGCGCGGATCACGCTCGACGAGCAGAGCGGCCTCAATAGCTATGGCTGCGCGCCCAAGCCGATGCCGGCCATCGCCTACGCCTCCTCGACGGCCAGCACCGTCTCCGCCGGCGCCTTCGCCCAGGCGCGCGCTTACCATTTCCAGCTCCAGCAGGCCGCCGCCGCGAAGAGCGTGGCGGAGGTCTATGCCGACGGCATGCAGGAGGCACGCCGCCGCCTCTGCCACCTCTACGGCCTGACCGACGGCGTAGACATCGCCTTCGGCCCCTCGGGGACCGACCTCGAATATCTGGTCGTCGCGACCGCGATGCGCGGCGGAAGGCGCGTGCGCAACATCGTCGTCGAGGTAGACGAGGTCGGCAGCGGCTGCCTCAACGCGCAGAAGGCGCGCTATTTCGCTCCGCGCACCGCTCTCGGCCGGGACGTCGAGATCGGCGCCCCGGTGCCCGGCTTCCCCGAAGGCGCCGTCACGGTCGAGACGATCGGCGTCCGCAACGAGGACGGCAGCCTGCGGCGCAGCGCGGAGCGCCGACAGGCGCTGGAGGCCTGCATCGCCGCCGCGATCGACGCCGGCCAGCGCCCCCTCCTCCACGTCGTCCACCGCTCCAAGACCGGCCTCATCGCGCCGCGGCCGGAGACGCTCGCCGAGCTCGCCCGCCGCTTCGGCGAGAAGCTGGATATCGTCGTCGACGCCTGCCAGGGCCGGATCTCGCCGGAGATGATCCGCGACTATCTCGCGCTCGGCGCGGTCGTCTTCGTCACCGGCTCGAAGTTCCTGGGCGGCCCGCCATTCAGCGCCTTCGCGCTCGTCCCCGAAGGGATATCTTCGCGGATGCGCGGCGGCGAGCCGGCTCCGGAGGGCCTGGGCGGCTTCTTCGCCCGAGGCGAGATGCCCGCCTCCTGGACCGCGACCGACGGCGCGCTTCCCGAGGTCGCCAATTTCGGCCTTCTCCTCCGGCTCGAATGCGGCCTGTTCGAGCTCTCCCGCCTGCTCGCTTTTCCCGACTCCGCCGTCGACAAGACGATCACCGCGTTCGGCGAGGCCGTCCGCGCCCTTCCCGGCGGCGCGCCGCTCCGCCTGCTCGACGGCGGCGGCGAGGCCGGCGACGACGAGGGCCTCCACCCGCTCGACCGGACCATGCTCCACACGTTCGAGCTCACCTCGCCTCATCCCTGGCGCGGCGGCCCGCTCTCGATGGACGACGCCCGCGCCGTCTATCTGATGCTGTTCAGCGACATGTCGGACCGCTTCCGCGACCCGCGCGAACGGATGATCGCCGCCGAGACGGTCCATGTCGGCCAGCCGGTCCGCTGCGCCCGCCGCAACGACGGCAGCTGGCGCGCGACCTTGCGCCTCTCGCTCTCCGCCCCGCAGATCGGGGAGGTCGCCGGCCTCGACGAGGAGGCCCTCCTCCGCCGCTTCCGCACCGACCTCGACTGGATCTGCGCCAAGATCGAGCTCCTCCTCCCCCTCCTCCCGAAGCAGGAAGCGGCCTGAGGCTCCGGGGGTCGGCCTTTCCCGCCGTCGATGAAGAACAGGACAGGCTTCGACAAGCTGAGCGCGAACGGGTCTTGGGCTTGGAGTTCGACCTAAAGCGCCGCCAGATCGATCGCCCCGTGCCGGTCGAGAGTCTTCGAGCGGTCCGGCAGCGGGTACTTCAACCCCGTCGCGCAGTTGAACAGCACCGCCGTCTCGTCCTTGCCGACGAGCCCGCTCTCCACCGCCCGCCGCCACGCCGCAAGCGTCGCCCCGCCCTCGGGGCAGAGCAGCACCCCGTCGACCAAAGCCGCCTCCTCGGTGCACGCCGCAATCTCCTCGTCCGGCACCGCCATCGCCACACCGCCGCTCTCGCGCACCGCGCGCAGGATCAGGAAGTCGCCGACCGCGCGCGGCACGCGGATTCCCGCCGCGATCGTGTGGGCGTCCTCCCAGCGCTCGGCATGCTCCTCGCCCGCGTCGAAGGCCTTCACCATCGGCGCGCAGCCTTCGGCCTGCACCGCGATCATCCGCGGCCGCTTCGCGCCGATCAGGCCCAGAGCCTCGAGCTCGGCGAACGCCTTCCACATGCCGATGAGGCCGGTGCCGCCGCCGGTCGGGTAGAAGATGACGTCGGGCACCGTCCAGCCGAGCTGCTCGGCGAGCTCCAGCCCCATCGTCTTCTTGCCCTCGATCCGGTAGGGCTCCTTCAGCGTCGACATGTCGAACCAGTGCTCGGCCGCCGCGCCTTCGCCGACGATCTTGCCGCAATCGTCGATGAGGCCGTTCACCCGATAGACCCGCGCGCCCAAGGCGGCGATCTCGCGCACGTTGATCTCCGGCGTGTCGTCCGGGCAGAAGACGATCGTCTCGATGCCGACCCGTGTCGCATAGGCGGCGAGCGCGGCGCCAGCATTGCCGTTGGTCGGCATCGCGATGCGGCCGATCCCGAACGCCTTGGCCATCGACACAGCCATCGCGATCCCGCGCGCCTTGAACGAGCCGGTCGGCAGGCGCCCCTCATCCTTCACCAGCAGGTTCGCGGCGCCCTGCTTCGCCGCGATCTTCGGGAGTGGCACGATCGGCGTCGCCGCCTCGCCGAGGCTGACCACGTCCGCCGTGCGCCGCACCGGCAGGATCTCGCGCCACCGCCACATGTCCGCCGGCCGCTCGGCGAGCGCCTCCTTGGTCAACGCCCGCCGCGCAGCCTCCAGGTCGTAGCGCACCAGCAGCGGCCGTCCCGCGCGCGACAGCCCGTGGACCCGATCCGGCTCGTAGCGCTCGCCGGTCATCGAGCATTCGAGGTGCGTGACGAAGGTCTCGCGCTCCTCGGCGAGATTGCGGCTCCACGGCTGGCTCATGACGCGCGCCTAGGGCGAATCCCGCGTGAGGAAAAGAAGAAGAAGAAGAAGAAGACCCTCACCCAACCCTCTCCCGCAAGCGGGAGAGGGCTAATGGGGACAGCTCCGGCGTGCTCCTTCTCCCGCTCGCGGGAGAAGGTTGGGATGAGGGTCTTCTTCTTCTACCTACCTTGCTCGACGGGGCCTGCCTCCCCGCCCCCGCTCCCCCCGATCGCCCCCCAGTCGATGTTCCTCGTCAGGTACATCACCCCGGCGAGCGCCGCGAACAGCATCAGCGAGCCGATCAGCAGCGAATAGGCCTCCAGGCTCAGGAGCACGTAGAGCACCGCGTAGAGCGCCGCGAGCAGCGCGCCGATGAAGCCCGCGCGCCGCCAGCTCTTCAGCACCGCCGCCGAATAGGCCGTGTTGAGCAAGGTGATCCCCGCCGAGGCGACGAGGTAGGCGGGCGTGAAACCGATCACCTCGGCAAAGGCGAGCAGCAGCACGAAGAACAGGATCAGGCTGACGCCGACCAGCAGATATTCGACCGCTGTCACCCGCACCCCGCCGATCACGTCGAACAGCAGGAAAGCGAGGAAGGTGAAGCCGATGAACAGGAAACCGTACTTCGTTGCCCGGTTGACCTGCGAATAGAGGTCGACCGGCTGGACGAGGCTGACCTGCGCCGCCGCCGGCCCGTGCGAGGAGCTGCGCTGGACGCGCGGCCCGTAGGCCCGCTCCTCGGCGGCGGTCACGACCGCGTCCGGAGGCGTCGGCGGGGGCGGCGGCCCGGCATTGGCCTGCCGCGTGCTGACCAGCGACTGGCCGAGCGCGAGGTTGCCGACGCGGTAGCTCGCCTCGAAGCCGCTGCCGTCGACCCGGCGCGTGGCGGGAAGGAAGCTCCCCTGGAAGCTCGGATGCGGCCAGGCCGAGCGCAGGCGCCAGCGCGTCTCGCCCGCCTGCGGCGCCAGCGACAGCTCGCGGTTGCCGCGGAAGGCGAAGGCGAACTCGACCTCGAAAGGCCGCTCCCTCAGCGCCGCCGCGTCCAGCCAGGCGAAGAAGCCGGCGCCGCCGCTCGCGATCGTGCCGCCGCCCGGCTGGAGCCGGAGCGGCTGCCCGCCGACCCTCACGCTCGGATTGGCGCCGAGCCCGCGCGGATCGGAAAGGCCGAAGCGCAGTTCGGCGCGGGCGAGGTCGAGCGACTCGGGCGGAACGCCGAGCCGGGCGAGGTCCTGCGGCAGGGCGAAGCGCGCCCGCCCGCGCACCGACGCCTCGTAGACCACGACCTCGTAGATCGAGCGAGTCCGCCGGTCGGGCCGCATGTCGGTGGTGAGGTCGGCGATCTCGGGCGCGAGCGTGAGCTCGTGGAGCGTCTCGACCGTGCGCGTCACCTCGCGCCCGCCCTCCGTCGTCCGCTGCGTCGACGTCTCGCGATAGGGGATGACGAGCAGCGGCCCGGCGATCGTCTGCGGCCCCGCCCAGCCCTCGGCGATCCCCTGCTGCGCGAACTCCGACTGCGACTGCCGGTCGTAGACGATCAGCCACACCGCGAAGAGCGGGAAGGAGAGCAGGAAGGCGATGACGATGACGAGGATCAGCTTGCTCCCGGGGGAACGATGCTGGTCGGCGGCGGCGGCGGCGGCAGGGCTCATGGCGTGCGACTCCGGCTGACTTCGCTCAGCTCGTCGTACTTTTTGCACGGCTCGCCGTCAAGCGCTGCCACGCCAGACTGTGCTGAACTGCCCAAGCTCCCGCTCCCTCCCACCGAATCGGCACGCCCCGACTCACGGAACAGAGATCGAACCGAAATTCCTACATTGCAAGACCCGCAGAACATAATTATCCCGAACTGGTTCGCTGCTGCGAAAGACGGCGTGGCGGTCGCTTAGTCGCGGTCCGACAGGCAGCGTCGCCCGCGGCGCCAGAGGCCGCCGTCGGGGGCGGCGGGGCCGCTGCGGTAACGCTCCGCCACGAAGCTGCGCGCGAGGCTCGCCTCGGAAAAGAGATCGCCGTCCGGGATCGTGCCGAGCACGGCCAACGGCTCGGCCTGCAGGCACCAGTCGCCGCTTCGGCCGAAGACTTCGCTCGCGACGAGGATGCCACGGCGGTCGACGACGTAGACCCGCTCGTCCTCGTCGTCGAGGACGAGCAGCCGCTCGACCGCTCCGTAGCGGCTCCTGAACCGGCCGAGCCAGGTCACCTGGCGCGCCTGGCGCGCCGTGTTGATCCCGCAGGCGAGCTGGGCGACGACGGCGCCGGTCATCCTCCGGTTCCGCGCGAGGTCGACGAGGACGCCGTCCTGCGCCGCGCAATCGGCGACGACCCTCACCGTCGGGGTCTCCACGCGATGGCGCGAGCCGCTGTGGAACTCCGCGCCCCACTCCCGGCGGACGCTCCCGTCCGGATCGCGGATCCAGTTCCACAGGTAGAGCGAGTAGGTCGCCCGGGTGATCTTGGTCCGCTCGAAGACTTCAGCGGCCCGCCGCTCGTTCGCGTTGGCCGGCGGCGCCTGCGCGGCGAGCGCGAACGATGCGAGGAGCAGGCCCGGCCCGATCAATAGACCCGTGCCTTGGGCTTGATATACTCGACCTCGTCGGTGAGCGTATAGTCGTGGACCGGGCGGTAATCGATCCGGACGGCGCCGCCGGTCCCGCCCCAGCCGTCGAACCAGGCGATGGTGTGCTTCATCCAGTTCGCGTCGTCGCGCTCGGGATAGTCCTCGTGCATGTGGCCGCCGCGGCTTTCCTTGCGGTTGGCCGCGGAATGCATCGTCACCGCCGCCTGGGCGACGAGGTTGTCGAGCTCGAGCGTCTCGATGAGGTCCGTGTTCCAGATCAGGCTGCGGTCGGTCGTCCTGATGTCCGCCATCTGCCGGTAGATCTCGTCGATCTTCGCCTGCCCCTCGGCCAGCGTCGCCTCGGTGCGGAAGACGGCGCAGTCGGCCTGCATGGTGCGCTGCATCCTCGATCGGATCTCGGCCGTGGGGCTGCCGCCCGAGGCGAAGCGGAAGCGGTCGAGCCGCGCCAGCGCCATGTCCTCGCCGCCCTTCGGCAGCGGCGGCAGCGTGGCGCCCGGCGTCAGGATCTCGCCGAGCCTGAGGCCCGCGGCGCGGCCGAAGACGACGAGGTCGATGAGGCTGTTCGAGCCGAGCCGGTTGGCGCCGTGGACCGAGACGCAAGCCGCCTCGCCGACGGCGAAGAGGCCCGGCACGACGCTGTCCGGATCGCCGTCCTTCAGCGTCACCACCTCGCCGTGATAGTTGGTCGGGATGCCGCCCATATTGTAGTGGACGGTCGGCACCACCGGCAGCGGCTGGCGCGTCAGGTCGACGCCTGCGAAGACTTTCCCCGTCTCGGTGATCCCGGGCAGCCGCTCGGCCAGGATCTTGGCGTCGAGATGGTCGAGGTGGAGCCAGATATGGTCCTTGTCCTTGCCGACGCCGCGGCCTTCCCTGATCTCCATCGCCATCGAGCGCGAGACGACGTCGCGGCTGGCGAGGTCCTTGGCGGACGGCGCATAGCGCTCCATGAATCGCTCGCCCTCGGAGTTGGTGAGGTAGCCGCCTTCGCCCCGCGCCCCTTCGGTGATGAGCACGCCGGCGCCGTAGATGCCGGTCGGGTGGAACTGGACGAACTCCATGTCCTGGAGCGGCAGCCCCGCCCTCAGTACCATCGCATTGCCGTCGCCGGTGCAGGTGTGGGCGGAGGTCGCCGTGAAATAGGCCCGGCCGTAGCCGCCGGTGGCGAGCACGACGGCCTGGGCGCGGAACCGGTGGACGGTGCCGGTCTCCATGTCGAGCGCGACGACGCCGCGGCAGGAGCCGTCCTCGCCCATGATCAGGTCGAGCGCGAAATATTCGATGTAGAAATCGGCGCTGTAGCGCAGGCTCTGCTGGTAGAGCGCGTGCAGCATCGCATGGCCGGTGCGGTCGGCGGCCGCGCAGGTGCGCTGGGCGGGCGGCCCCGCGCCCATGTTCTGCATCATCCCGCCGAAGGCGCGCTGGTAGATCTTGCCCTCGCTCGTCCGCGAGAAGGGGACGCCGGCATGCTCCAGCTCGTAGACCGCCGCCGGCGCCTCGCGGCAGAGATATTCGATCGCGTCCTGGTCGCCGAGCCAGTCCGAACCCTTGACGGTATCGTACATGTGCCAGGTCCAGTGGTCCGGGCCCATGTTGCCGAGCGAGGCCGCGATCCCGCCCTGCGCGGCGACGGTGTGCGAGCGGGTCGGGAAGACCTTGGTGATGCAGGCGGTCCTGAGGCCCTTCTCGGCCGAGCCCATGGTCGCCCGCAGCCCGGAGCCGCCGGCCCCGACCACGACGACGTCATAGGCATGATCGACGACCTTGTAGGATTCCGGCATGTTCGGGCGCTCGCGAAAGGGCTGCTGTCGGGGCGCTTTTAGGCCGCGTGCGGGGGGATGCAAGGCCGGCTCCCGCACCCCCGCAAGGCGGCGTTCAGGCAGGGCGGGCTAGGCAGGCGGCATGAGATACCGCCCGCTCCTCCTCGCCGCCGCCGCCTTGGTCATGCCCGCTGCCGCCCCCGCCGCGCTCCACCCGCTGCTCGGCGCCACCGTCGTCGTCGGCCCGCCGCCCAAGGAGGAAACGGTCGTCGCCCAGCTTCTCGGAATGTGGGACCGCGCCCGCGCCCAGCACGACGCGCGCTACCTCAACCGGCTCGTCGCCGAAGACTTCACGGCCGTCACCGCCGCCGGCGAGCGCCTCGACCGCCACGCGCTCCTCACCCGCGGCACCCCCGAGCGCGGCGCCTCGATGGTGACGAGCGAGGACGTCAAGGTGAGCGTCGCCGGCGACACCGCCACCGCCACCGCCAAGGTCACCAGCGTCATCGCGGAGCGCGGGATCGTCACTTTGGAGACCCTCACCTTCCGCCGCGATCCCGATCCGTCCAACCCCGGCGCCGGCTGGCGGATCCTGCGCAGCGTCTCGATCCCCCACCCCTAGCTCGCTCCGCCGCGCGCCCGCTGCTAAAGGCGGCGGATGGGGAGGCGACCTTCCAGCAACGCAAGGCTCTCGGCCGTGCCGCGGCGGGCGCAGGATCCCGGCCGCTGGGACGCTGCGCTTGGAAATCCCGTCTGGGTCCACTGCCCGCGCTGCGACGGGGCGGCGAAGATCGGCGACGGCGGCACCCTCGCCTGCCTCAAATGCGGCCACCGGCTCGGCCCGGTCCGCGAGCGCGCCGAGCGCAAGCCGAGCCACTGGGTGATGACCCGCTACCTCGAGCCGAAATGCGCCCAATGCGGCGAGCGGGTCCCGCGCGGCCCGCTGCCGAATAGCGCGATCGTCGACGGCGAGCTCGTCGCCCGCGTGAAATGCACCAATTGCGGCCACGTCACCGAACACCGCGCCCATCGGACGGAGCCGCCCTGGCACCTCCAGAAGCCGCGTCCGGAAGCCTCGGAGCCGATGCAATTGTTCCTCAAGGCAAATGTCGGCGGCCACGTCCTCTCGGCCAACAACCTCGCCCATCTCGAAGCGCTGGAGGCTTGGCTCGGCGCCACGCTGCGGGAGCGCGGGCCGGTCGCCGGCCTCACCTGGGCGGCGCGCCTGCCGCGCTGGATGAAGGCGAAGCACGCGCGGCCCAAGGTGCTGAAGGCGCTCGCCGCGCTGCGCCGCAAGGCCGAGGCGGCGGGGATCGGCTGAGCCGCGCGATGGACTCGCCGCGGGCCCTCCCGTAGGTTTCCCTCGGGGCACCCGCCCCGGGGGCGAGCGATGGGCGTGCTGCTGCGGCGGTTCGAGGATCCGGCGGTCGAGCGGGAATTCGTCCGTACGGAGCGGGCGGCGCGCGGCCCGGCGATCCGGGCTCTGGTCGTGATCGCGGTCGCCACCCTCCTCTCCTACATCGTCCTCAACCCGATGCACTTTCCGCGCGAGGGCGTCATCCACTACACAATGGCGGCGACGGCGCTGATCGCCGGCATGCTGGTCCTGTTCTTCCTGACGAAGACCGAATTCTATCTCGATCATCGCTGGGTCGACGTGCCGATGTTCGTCGCCCTTGCGGCCGCGATGAAGGGGCTGACGCTGGCGCTCGCCGCGCAGTCGGCGATCACCGGCTTCCCGCCGCAGGCGATGGCGCTCGTCCAGATGGGCATCTTGATGGTGTTCGCCAGCGTCGCCTTCTCGGCGGCCGTGCGATTGTTCTTCCTGTGGAGCCTCGCCGTCCTGGCGATCTTCGCCGCCTGGCTGGCGACGCGGGACACCTCGGCGATCTCGAAGGTCTACACGCTCACCAATTTCTCGACCTTCTTCATCTTCGCCCTCTACTTCAACTGGGACATCGACCGGCGCGCGCGCAGCGTCTTCGCCGCCGACCGCGCGCTCGCGGCGGAACGCGAGAAGACCGAGCAGATGCTCTACAACGTCCTCCCGCAGGAAGTGGTGGCGCGGCTCAAGGCCGGCACCGCGGTGGCCGATTCGTTCTCCGACCTCAGCGTCGTCTTCGCCGACCTGGTCGGCTTCTCGTCGCTCTCGAAGCGCCTCTCGCCCGGCCACCTCGTCAGGCTGCTCAACGCCTTCTTCTCGGCGGCCGACCGCTGCGCCGAGCGCCACGGCATGGAGAAGGTGAAGACGATCGGCGACGCCTATCTCGCCGTCTGCGGCGGCATGGCGTCGCGCGGCCGCGACAGCGCCGCCGCGGTGGCGTTCGCGCGCGATCTCGTCGGCGAGGTGCAGGCGCTCGCGGCCGAGACCGGGCTCGGTCTCTCGGTCCGGATCGGCGTCCATACCGGCCCCGTCGTCGGCGGCGTAATCGGCTCCACCCGACTCGCCTACGATTACTGGGGCGACACGATGAACGTCGCCGCCCGGCTCCAGGCCGCCGCGCCGCCGGGCGGCATCGCCGTCTCAGAAGCGACCTATTACGAGACACGAGCGCTGCTCGACTGGCAGAAGCGAAGGGAGCTGCTGAAAGGGATCGGCGAAGCCGATATCTACGTGGCGCAGCCGCACGGAGAGCAGGGATGAACGCGGAGTGGGAGAAGCGGGCGAAGAGGTTCGCCGCGCTGCACGTGCCGGGCGAGCCCCTGGTCCTGTTCAACGCGTGGGATGCAGGCAGCGCGAAGACGATCGAAGGCGCCGGCGCGAACGCGGTGGCGACCGGGAGCTGGTCGGTCGCGGCGGCGCAGGGCTACCCCGATGGCGAGAAGCTGCCGCTCGATCTCGCCATCGCCAATCTCGAGCGCATCGTCGCGGCGGTCGCGCTGCCGGTGACGATCGATCTCGAGGGCGGCTATGGCGATGCCGCCGCCTCGGCCGCGCGAGCGAAGCGGGCCGGCGCGGTCGGCTGCAATCTCGAGGACCGGGTCGTCGGCGGCGACGGGCTCTACCCGGCCGAGCGGCAGGCGGCGCGGCTGGCTCAGGTGCGCGACGCCGCCGGCCCCTCCTTCTTCCTCAACGCCCGGATCGACCTCTTCCTCCAGGCGCCGCGGGAAAGCCATGACGAAGCGCGGCTCGGCGAGGCGCTGGAGCGCGCCCG
>DASWMB010000122.1:0-2836 GCA_036399955.1 Allosphingosinicella sp.
GCGCGCGCCGTCGCCGGGAGGTCGAGCGCGCGCAGCCGCTCGGGGCGCAGCGTCGTGTAGCGCGTCACGTCCCAGCTCCAGCCGCGCCGCTTCTGGCTGATCGCGTGCCACAGCCGCTCGGGGACCCACGGGCCCACGGTCGCGGCGAGGATGGTGCCGAGGCGGACTCGGCCGGAGCGGCGAAGCGCGCGCGCGGTGCGCAGCAGCTTCAGCCAGCGGCCGCCGGCGAGCAGCTCGGGCAGCAGCTCCATGCCGGCATAGCTGATCGTGTTGTTGCCGTTGAGGCCGGTGAGGAGGACACCGATGCGGCGGCGCTGCGCTTCGGCGTTGATCCGGTTCCACCAGCTCTGGACGTCGACGTTGACCAGCGGCCGCTCGAACAGGAAGAAATCGCGGTCGGCGTCGTCGAGCACGGTCCGGTCTTCGGGGCGGACGAGGACATGCTCCATGTTCGGGTAGAGCGCGGCGGTGGCGGCGGCGAGAGGGCCTTCGTCGGCGAGCGCGCCGGCGGTGGCGGGAGCGGAGAAGCCGAGCGGCGGCGCGGAGGTGAAGGCGACGACGCGGCCGCGCTGCGCCGCCATGAGGCGAGCGGCGGTCGCGGCGACGGCGGAGCTGTCGAGGCCGGCGCTGAGATGGGCGGCGACGGTGCCGCCGCTCCCCCTGAGGCGCGAGGCGACCGCCAAATCGAGATGGTGGCGCAGGCCTTCCTCATAGTCGTCCGGCGGAGCGCGCAACGCCTCGCGGCGCGGCTGCCAGTGGCGGCGCCGCGCGAGGCCGCCGTCGGCGGAGATCGTGACGATCTCGCCGGGCTCCACCCGGCTGACGCCTTCGAAGAAGCTGCGCGGGCCGTGCTCGGGGAGGAGGGCGAGGAACTCGGCGCCGCGCACCTCGTCGGGCGCGTAGGGGATTTCGGGAAGCGCGTGGAGGCCCTTGGGCATGGACGCGAAGGCGGTGAAGCCCGCGCCGAGATGGTAATGGAGCGGCCGCCCGCCGAGCGCGTCGCGGGCAAGGATCAGGCGGCGTTCTCCCGCATCCCACAGGGCGAAGGCGTAGTCTCCGACCACGCTGTCGAACAGGTCCTCGCCCCAGCGCTCCCAGGCGGCGAGGAGCAGGGCCGAATCGGCGGTGCGGGAGAGCTCGCCGGAGTCGCGGCCGAGGGCGCGGGCGAGCCCGTCGCGATCGTCGAGTCGGACATCGGCGACGAGGATGTAGCGGCCGCCGCCGCCGGTGAGCGGCTGGCGGTCGTGGGCGTCTTCCGGAAGGGTGCGGAAGAGTCGCCGGCCGAGGGCGACGACGCCGGCGGACCAGTCGTCGTTCGCGTGAGGGCCATAGATGTGCTGCGCCGCCAGCATGCGCCGGCAGCCTTCGGCCGCGTCAGGGCGGCCGTCCCATCTCCAGAGACCGGCGAGAGCGGACATCGCGTCCTTCGCTTCGCCGGGCTCAGCCGCGCCGGCGCATCAGCGCCCGGCGGGGATCAGGAATAGACGGCGTCGCTCCGGGTGCCGGAGGTGGTCGCCTCGGCTTCGCCGGCGGTGACGCGGCTGACGCGCGGGGTCTGCCAGCTGCGCTTGTCGGACTTGGCAACGCTATGCTTCTGAGTACCGGTCATTAATGCCTCCGCTGTTCTGCGCCCTCGTTAGCCGATCCGATCGCATCCCGCTAGAGGGCAGTTAACGCGCTTGGCCTCACTCCCACTCGATCGTTCCCGGCGGCTTCGACGTATAGTCGTAGACGACGCGGTTGATGCCCCTCACCTCATTGATGATGCGCGTCGCGACCCGGCCGAGGAAGGCGGCGTCGAACGGGAAGACGTCGGCGGTCATCCCGTCCGTCGAGGTGACGGCGCGAAGGCCGCACACCGAATCGTAGGTGCGCGCATCGCCCATCACGCCGACCGTTCGCACCGGGAGGAGGACGGCGAAGGCCTGCCAGATCGCGTCGTAGAGGCCGGCGGCGCGAATCTCCTCGAGGTAGATCGCGTCCGCCTTCCTGAGGATGTCGCAGCGCTCCTTCGTGACTTCGCCCGGGATGCGAATGGCGAGGCCTGGGCCGGGGAAGGGGTGGCGGCCGACGAAGGCGGCGGGGAGGCCGAGCTCGCGCCCCAATGCGCGGACCTCGTCCTTGAACAGCTCGCGCAGCGGCTCGACCAGCTTCATGTTCATCCGCTCGGGAAGCCCGCCGACATTGTGGTGGCTCTTGATCGTGACGGACGGGCCGCCGGTGAAGCTCACGCTCTCGATGACGTCGGGGTAGAGCGTCCCCTGGGCGAGGAAATCGGCGCCGCCGATCCTGCGCGCCTCCTCGTCGAAGACGTCGATGAAGGTCCTGCCGATGAACTTGCGCTTGGCCTCCGGATCGGTGAGGCCGGCGAGGCCGGAGAGGAAAAGCTCCTCCGCCCGGACGTGGACGAGAGGGATGTTGTAGCTGTTGCGGAACAGGGAGACGACCTGCTCCGCCTCGCGCGCGCGCATCAGGCCATGATCGACGAAGACGCAGGTCAGCTGCTCGCCGATCGCCTCGTGGATGAGGACCGCCGCGACGGCCGAATCGACGCCGCCGGAGAGGCCGCAGATCACCCGGCCGGAGCCGACCTGGGCGCGGATCTCGGCGATCTTGGTGGCGCGGAACTCGGCCATCGTCCAGCCGCCGGCGAGGCCGCAGACATGGCGGACGAAGTTGGCGATCAGCCGCCCGCCGTCCGGCGTGTGGACGACCTCCGGATGGAATTGAAGCCCGTAGAAGCGCCGAGTTTCGTCGGCCGTCGCGGCGAAGGGTGCGCCCGGCGACTGGGCGACGATTCGGAAGCCGGGCGGAAGCGCGTCGACCTTGTCGCCGT
>DASWMB010000123.1:0-11460 GCA_036399955.1 Allosphingosinicella sp.
CCCGAAAAGAGGACGCGCGGCACATCCATGGCGAACAGCAGCGGCTCTTCGGCCTCCCCGGCGGCCTCCCCTGCCCCATCGGCTGTCCGCGCGCCGCGTATCACGTCCCGCAGTGCAAAAGCGTCGGCGAGCGCGATCGAATCGAGATGGCCCTCGTCGGCCTTGGCGCCGCCGGTCTCGATCTTGACGTGGGCGGTGCCGAACATGCGCGCGAGCAGCCGCCGTTCGATCGCAATGTCCTGCACGCGCTCGAACGGGATGACGCGGCGCTGCCGCCTCACCACTCCCGATTCGATCACGATCTCCCGCTCGCCGACACCGTAGCGGAAGCGCCACCAGCTGAGCAGGGCCGCGATGCCGGCGACGGCGATGCCCACGAGCGCCATGGCGGCGATCTGGCGGAGCTCGGCGCGCGCGATCAGCGCCCCGTATGCGGCCATGCCGCCCGCCGCCTCGGGGATCACGCGCAGCGTCCGGCTGACCAAAGTCGCCGGATGCAGTCTGCGGTCGGCGACGACTCCCGCCTCGCTCACACCAGATCCTCGCGGATCTTCGCGCGGACGTGGTCGCGGATCCGCTCCGCCTCCGCGATCTCCAGCCCCGGGAGCAGCATCGCCGCGCTTCGAGTCCCCGCGGTGTGGAGGACGAGGCTGCCGAGGCCGTAGCGCCGCTCGAGAGGACCGCGGACGATGTCGATGTGCTGGACTCGGCCGAACGGCACGATCGCATCGCTCCGGATGAGGAGCCCGGCCGCGATCCGGATCTCGTCCTCGTCCATCCGCCAGGCCCAGGCGCGGTAGCGGCGGCGCGGCAGCAGGAGGACGAGCGCTGCGCCGAGCACCGCGCCGCCGCCCGTGAGGAAGCCGAACGGCACCTCGCTGCGCCGGAGCGCCGTCGCATCGACGAGGAGCGCGACGGCGACCAGCGCCAGCGCCGCGACCGCCGTCCTGATTCGCAGGACCTTGAGCTGATCCGGGTGGAGCGGCCGCATCCCGTCCGAATTTGCCAAACGCTCCTCCCCGCTTCCAACCCCGCCGGCTCAGCGATAGAGCGGCGGCGCTCGTCGAGAAAGGCCTCAATGTCCGCGCGCCCGTTCCTGCGCTCCTTGGCCGCCGGTGCCGGGGCCGCGCTCGTCGTCCTCCTCCTGCTCGCCGCGTGGCGTCACTGGCAGCCGGCTCCGGCGGCACCCTCGGCGGCGCGGCCCGGGCTGGATGCGCCTTATGTCGCCAGCGTCGAGACGGTGGTCGAGCGGATGCTCGCGCTCGCGGAGGTCGGTCCGTCCGACCATGTCGTCGACCTCGGCTGCGGCGACGGCCGCATCCCCATCGCCGCCGCCCGCGGCCGCGGCGCCACCGGCTACGGCGTCGACATCGATCCGGCCCGCATTCGGGAGGCGAAAGCGAATGCGCTGGCCGCCGGCGTCGAACGGCGCGTCCGCTTCGAGGTCGGCGACCTTTTCGAAGCCCCGATCGGCGAGGCGAGCGTCGTCGCCGTCTATCTGCTCCCGGAGCTCAATCTCAGGCTCCGCCCGCGCCTCCTCGCGGAGCTCCGGCCGGGGACCCGGATCGTCAGCCATGCCTTCGACATGGGCGACTGGCGGCCCGACCGCACCGTGCATGCGGACGGGGTGCCGATCCACCTCTGGATCGTCCCGGCGCGCGTCGACGGCCGCTGGACGCTCACCGACGATCAGGGCCGCCGCGCAACCATCCGGCTCGACCAGCGCTACCAGCAGGTGAGCGGAAACGTCCAGGACCCGCGCCTCGTCGGCGACCGCCTCCGCTTCGCCGCTACGGTCGGCGCCCGCACCCTCGTCTTCGAGGGCAAAGTGGCGGGCACACGAATCGAACCGCTGGACGGGGCGGCGCGATGGACGATGGAGCGCGCGCGCTGATGCCCTTCGTCCTCTTCGCGCTGGTCGTCGCCTGGGCGGTGATGCTGCTGTTCGGCGGCATGGACCTCGATCGCGGGCTCCTCGCCCTCCTCCACGCCGGCGACGCGCGGCCGGAGGTCGCCGGCGCGGCGCGGATCGTCACCGAGCTCGGCGGCTTCCGGGTGCTGGTGCCGGTCACCGCCGCGGGCGCCGCTTTGCTCCTCTACCGGCGGCAGCTCCGGTCGGCCGTCCTCCTCGTCGGGCTGACGCTGAGCGGGCGCTTCCTCGTCGATCTGCAGAAGATCCAGACCGCGCGCCTCAGGCCCGATGAGCAGGAGCATCTCATCGAGGTCCAGAGCCTCGCCTTCCCGAGCGCCCATGCCGCGAATGCGACGATGGTCTATCTCAGCCTCGCCTTGCTCCTCACCTCCGCCTGGCCACGCCGCGGGCTGGCGGTGTGGGGCGCCGTCTGGCTCGCGGTGCTGATCGGGGCGAGCCGCCTCGTGCTCGGCGTCCACTGGCCGACGGACGTCATTGCCGGCTGGGCGTTCGGGCTCTTCTGGACGCTGCTCCTGCTCCGCCTGACCGGCCACGACATCGGCGACGGAACGCCGCGGCCCCTCCGTCATTCTTCTCCCGAAGGAGCAAGAAGCATGACCGACCGCAACGACCGAGGCGCCGATCGCGCCGAGACCGCCCGCCAGACCGACGACAGCGCGCTGATCGAAGGCATGGAAGGCGCGCCGAGCCACGGCAACCGCAACACCAACACTCTCGGCCACGACCTCGCCACCCGCGACGAGCTGAAGCAGGAAGTGGGCGATCCGACCGTCACCCGCGTCCGCGACAGCGACAAGGCCGCCGAACCGGACCTCCCCCGCTTCAACCAGGGCAATTCCAAGCTCAACCCGTAAGCGGCCCCTCCCCTCCCGCTTGCGGGAGGGGATCGAGGGGAGGGCATGTCCCTTCAGGCGGACGCGCGGCCTGTGTAGACAGCCCCTCCCCCAGCCCCTCCCGCAAGCGGGAGGGGAGCTACGCCCGCCTCAGTACCAGGGTCACATTGTTCGCCGGCATCTCCACCACCCGCTCCAGCGCCAGCCCGTTCGCCTCCGCCTCCGCGACGACATCCTCCAGCGCCCGAAGCCCCCAGTCCGGATTGCGACTCCTCAGCGACTCGTCGAACGCCTCGTTGCTCGGCGCCGTCGGCACGCCCGCCCTGCGATAGGGGCCGTAGAGGACCAGCGGCCCGCCCGGCGGCAGGACCCGCCCGGCGCCGCGCATCAGCCCCACCGTGGCCGCCCACGGGCTGATATGGACCATGTTGACGCACAGGATCGCGTCCGCTGCGTCGACCGGCCACGTTCCCGCTGCATCGAGCACCACCGGCGGCAGCAGGTTCGGCGCCTCGCTGTCCGCGCCCCATGCCTCGATCGAGCTCAGCGATTCCGGGTCGCAGTCGCTCGGCTGCCACGTCAGATGGGGGAACAGCCGCGCGAAATAAGCCGCATGCTCGCCGGTCCCGGAAGCGACCTCGAGCACCGACCCCTTCGCCGGCAGCACCTCCCGCAGCACCTCCGCCAGGGGCTCGCGATTGCGCTCCGTGGCCGGTGCGTGACGCTTCATGCCGCCGCTATTCCGCCGCCTCGGCCTCAGCCGGCTCCTTCCAGACCAGCACCGGCTTCCTCGCCGCCTGGGTCTCGTCGAGCCGGCGGCGCGGCGCGTGGACCGGCGCCGCCTTCAGCGACTGGTCGCCCGCCTTTGCGCGCTCGGCCAGGGAGCGGAAGGCGCCGATGAACTGATCGAGCGTCGCCTTGGACTCGGTCTCGGTCGGCTCGACCAGCATCGCGCCGTGGACGACCAGCGGGAAATACATGGTCATCGGATGGAAGCCCTCGTCGATCAGGCCCTTGGCGAGATCGAGCGTGGTGAGCCCCTCGCCGAAGCCTTTGTCGGAGAACAGAGCCTCGTGCATGCACGGCCCGCTATGGCCGAACGGCGCGTCGAGCAGCCCGTCGAGCGCGCGCAGGATGTAGTTGGCGTTGAGCACCGCATCGCCCGAGACCTGCCTGAGGCCGTCGGCGCCGTGGCTGAGGATGTAGGCGAGCGCGCGGGTGAACATCCCCATCTGGCCGTGGAAGGCGACCATCCGCCCGAAGCTCGACCCGTGATGCTCGCCCGCCGTCTCCTCCTCGACGAGCGCGAACTGGTCGCCCTGCTTCTCGACGAAGGGCAGCGGCGCGAACGGCGTCAGCGCCTCCGAGAAGACCACCGGGCCCGCGCCCGGCCCGCCGCCGCCATGCGGGGTCGAGAAGGTCTTGTGGAGATTGATGTGCATTGCATCGATGCCGAGGTCGCCCGGCTTCACCCGGCCCACGATCGCGTTGAAGTTCGCCCCGTCGCAATAGACGAGGCCGCCGGCGGCATGTACCGCCTCGGAGATCTCGATCATGTCCGGCTCGAACAGGCCGCAGGTATTGGGGTTGGTGATCATCACCGCTGCGACGTCCGGCCCGAGCCGCCCCTTCAGCGCCTCGAGGTCCACCCGGCCGCGCTCGTTCGCCGGAATGCTCTCCACCCGGTAGCCGACGAAGGCGGCGGTGGCAGGGTTGGTGCCGTGCGCGCTCTCGGGAACGAGGATCACCTCGCGCGCGTCGCCCCGCGCCTCGAGCGCGGCCCGGATGGCGAGCAGGCCGCAGAGCTCGCCATGGGCCCCCGCCTTCGGGCTCATCGCGACCGAGTGCATGCCGGTGAGGCGGATCAGCCATTCGCCGAGCTTGTGGATGAGCTGGAAGGCGCCCTGGACGGTATCCGCCGGCTGCAGCGGGTGGATGTCGGCGAAGCCGGGCATCCGAGCGACTTTCTCGCACAGCCGCGGATTGTGCTTCATCGTGCACGAGCCGAGCGGGAACAGGCCGAGGTCGATCGCATAATTCTGGCGCGAGAGGCGCGTATAATGGCGCACCGCCTGCGGCTCCGAGAGACCCGGCAGCCCGATCGGCCGCCGCCGCTGGAGGCCGCCGAGCTTATCCTCCCCGGAACGGGGAGGGGGACCAGCCGCAGGCTGGTGGAGGGGGCCCGCCTCTCCATGCTCGCTGCGCTCGCCCCCCTCCACCGCCGTTCCGGCGGTTCCCCTCCCCGTTCCGGGGAGGATGTCGAAATCGACGCCGGTGGTCGAGCTGTCCCCGATCTCGAAGATCAGAGGCTCCTCGAGCATCAGCGCCCGGTTGCCGGTGAACGTCCCGGTGCCGCCGGCGCTTTCGCCGGACCCCATCTCGGGCCTCCATCCGCTCGCGTTCATGGTCATGCCAAAATCTCCCCGAGCGCCGCGGCGAGCGCCGCGATGTCGCCATGCGTCACGGTTTCGGTCACGGCGACGACGAGCCCGTTCTCGAGGCTCGCCTCGCCCGGATACAGCCGGCCGAGAGAGACGCCGCCGAGGACGCCGCGCTCCGCCATCGTCCGCACGACCGGCCGCGCCTCCCTTGGCAGGCGCAGGGTGAACTCGTTGAAGAAGGTCTCGTTGACGAGCTCGACCCCCGGCAGCCGGCTCAGCCGCTCGGCAGCCTCCAGCGCCATATAACGGTTGGCGTCGGCGAGCTGCCGCAGCCCCTTCTCGCCGAGCAGGGTCATGTGGATCGAGAAGGCGAGCGCGCACAGGCCCGAATTGGTGCAGATGTTCGACGTCGCCTTCTCGCGCCGGATATGCTGCTCGCGGGTCGAAAGCGTGAGGACGAAGCCGCGCTTCCCTTCCGCGTCGACGGTCTCGCCCGCAAGCCGCCCCGGCATCTGGCGGACATATTTGTCGCGGGTCGCGAACAGGCCGACATAAGGCCCGCCGAAATTGAGGCCGACGCCGATCGACTGGCCTTCGCCGACGACGATGTCGGCGCCCATCTCGCCCGGCGAACGGATCGCGCCCAGCGCCACCGGCTCGGTCACCACGACGACAAGCAGCGCGCCGGCGCCGTGGCAGCGCTCGGCGAGCTCCGAAAGGTCGCCGATCCGCCCCAGGATGTCGGGATACTGGACGACGACGCAGCTCGTCTCCTGGTCGATCGCCTCGATCAGCGCCGCCGTGTCCGGCTCCGGCGTCAGCTCGGGGAGACGCGTCTCGAGCCGGTCGCCGGTGAACCGCGCCATCGTCTTGGCGACGAGGACGTAATGCGGATGAAGGCCCGAGGAGAGGATCGCCTTGCCGCGGCGGGTGATCCGCCGGGCCATGCCGATCGCTTCCCAGCAGGCGGTCGAGCCGTCGTACATCGAGGCGTTGGCAACGTCGCAGCCGTAGAGCCGCGCGACCTGGGTCTGGAACTCGAACAAAGCCTGGAGCGTGCCCTGCGCGATCTCCGGCTGGTAGGGCGTGTAGCTGGTCAGGAACTCGCCGCGCTGGATGAGATGGTCGACCGAGGCCGGGATGTGGTGCCGGTAGGCGCCGCAGCCGAGGAAGAAGGGCGCCTCGCCGGCGACGAGGTTGCGCCGCGCCATCGCGCCGAGCTCCCGCTCGACGGCGAGCTCGCTGGCATGGTCCGGCAGGCCCTCGATCTTTCCGGAGAGCCGCGCGCCTTCCGGCACGTCGACGAACAGCTCCTCGACCGAGGCGGCGCCGATCGTGCGCAGCATCTCGTTCCGGTCGGGTTCGGTGAGGGGGAGGTAGCGCATCAGGATACTTTCGAAGCGATCGGGGTGGCGGAGATCATTCCTCCGGCTTCCTCATCGAGAAGCGGAGGCGGACATAGTCGGCGAACCAGCTGCCGTCGGGGAGCTGGAGCTGCGGCTGGAGGCGCAGCTGGATCGCATCGGCGACCTCGGCCCGCGCCTCGCGCGGCACCTGGGCGACGTCGAGCCAGCCGGCGCGGAAGGTCTTGACCCAGGCCGCAACCCCGGTCGCGAGCGGAGTCGCGCGCGGGATGAGCTGCGCCTGGATCGCGGCGAAGCCGGCGCAGGCATAGAGGCGCGAGAATTCCTCGACGCTCGGATACCATTGCGGGTCCTCGGCCGGGACCGGATAGCCGCGGGCGGTGAGCTCGTCGCGTATGCCGGTGCGCAGCGTCGCGATATTGCCGTCGCCGCCCATTTCGCCGACGAAGCGCCCGCCCGGCCGCAGCACCGCGAACACGCCGGAGGCGACGGCGTCTGGATCGAGCATCCAGTGGAGCGCCGCATTCGAAAAGACGGCGTCGAACTGGCCGAACCGCGTCGCCTGCTCCGCGAGGTCGAGCGCCTGGGCGTCCGCCACGAACGCGTCCACCCCCTGCGCCCGCGCCGCCTCGACCATCTCCTCGGACGCATCGAGGCCGATCACCCGCGCGCCGGCGTCCATGATCTTCTTGGTCAGCGCCCCGTCGCCGCAGCCGATGTCGAGGACCAGCTCGCCCGGCTGCGGATTGAGCAAGGCGAGCGCCGCCTGCCCCAGCGCCGGCACGAAGCCCGCGTTGGTGGCATAGTCGCTCGCCGACCAGCAGGACGAGGCGTTGACGGTCATGCGGGGTTGCTTCGACACCGGGAATAGCCGCTCATCCTGAGGAGGGGACTGAGCCCCGGCGAGGGCCCCGTCTCGAAGGACGGTCCTTCGTGACGCCGCTTCGACAAGCTCAGCGGCTCCTCAGGATGAGCGGATGCGCGCATCACTGGCTCTCGCAGAAGCTTCTGTACGCGTCGGCGTCCATCAGCCCCTCGAGCTCGGACGGGTCGGTGAGGCGCAGCTTGAAGAACCAGCCCTCGCCTTCGGGGTCGGTGTTCACCAGCGACGAATCGTCGACCAGCGCCTGGTTGCCCTCGATGACCTCCCCCGAGACCGGCGCATAGACGTCGGACGCGGCCTTCACCGACTCGACGACGGCCGCCTCGCCGCCCTTCGAGAGCCGGCGCCCCGCCTCGGGCACCCCGACGAAGACGACGTCGCCGAGCTGGCCCTGCGCGAAGTCGGTGATGCCGACCGTCGCGGTGTCGCCCTCGACCCGGATCCACTCATGCTCCTTGGTGTAGTAAACGGTCATTGGGCGCCTCCCTTGCGGTGGTAGCGGTGGGGGACGAAGGGCATCGCGCTCACCTTCGCCTCGAAGATCTTGCCGCGCTGGGCCAGGCGGACGCTGGTGCCGGGCTCGGCCGAGGCGGCGGGGACATAGGCCATGGCGATCGGCGCCTCGAGCATCGGCGAAAAGCCGCCGCTCGTCACCTTGCCGACCTCGTCGCCGTCCTCGTCGACGACGAAGGCACCCTCGCGCACCGGCTGTCGCCCGTCGACGGCGAGACCGACCCGCTTGCGGATCGGACCGTCGGCGAGCTCGCGCGCGATCCGGTGCCAGCCGGGAAAGCCGCCCTCCTCGCGCCGCCGCTTCGACAAAGCGAAGGTGAGGCCGGCCTCGACCGGAGTCGTCGTCTCGTCGAGGTCATGGCCGTAGAGCGGCAGCCCGGCCTCGAGCCGCAGCGAATCGCGCGCGCCGAGCCCGATCGGCTTCACCTCCTCCTGCTCGAGGAGGAGTCCGGCGACGGCCGCGACCCGCGCCGCCTCGACCGAGATCTCGAAGCCGTCCTCGCCGGTATAGCCCGAGCGGCTGATCCAGGCCGGCGCGCCGCCGATCTCGAAGGCCCCGCCCATCATGAAGCCGAGCTCGGCCACGCCCGGAGCCAGCCGCGACAGCGCGTCCATCGCCTTCGGCCCCTGGAGGGCGAGCAAAGCCTGCTCCTTCATATGGTCGAGGACGACGCCGCGCGGCAGCCGACTTGCAAGATGCTCGATGTCGCCATGCTTGGTGGCGCCGTTCACGACCATGTAGAAATGGTCGCCGCGGCGGGTGACCATCAGGTCGTCGATAATGCCGCCGTCCTCGGTGACGAGCAGCGAATAGCGCAGGCGGCCGTCCCTCAGGATGGCGAG
This sequence comes from Allosphingosinicella sp., assembly GCA_036399955.1. Lineage (GTDB taxonomy): Bacteria > Pseudomonadota > Alphaproteobacteria > Sphingomonadales > Sphingomonadaceae > Allosphingosinicella. The sequence goes on from DASWMB010000123.1 coordinate 8,751, forward strand.
GTCGGCCGGAAGCAGGCTCTCCAGCCCCTTCTCCGCCTCGCCGCCGGCGATGATGAGCTGGCCCATGTGGCTGACGTCGAACAGGCCGGCCGAGGTCCGGGTCCAGCGGTGCTCGGCGATGATCCCCTCATATTGGATCGGCATGGCATAGCCGGCGAACGGCACCATGCGAGCGCCGAGGCCGCGGTGCCACGCATCGAGCGGGAGAGTTTGGGTGGGGCCGTCGTCGCTCATGTCCGTCTCCGCAAAGTCGAGCGCGCATCGCGGAGCCGGGCCTGCCGCCCGCCGCCGCCTGAGCGCGCCCCCTCTGTCAGTGGACCTGAGAGCTTTCGCGGAGCCTTTTGGTTCCGCTTACCCCTTCGGTGGCCCGCCGAAGCCCGTCAGGGCGAAGGAGGGCTCTTTCCAGAGCGTCCTGACCCGCGCGGTCCTTCTGCCTGAGAGATTCCGGGGCGGTTGCTCCTTCGGCGCCCGCCAAAGCCCGAGAGGGCGAAGGCGGGTCTCTCCCGCGCGTCCATAAGACGAGGCGGCCTCTGGCGCAGGCGCACGGAGGTGTCAATCGGCCATGGCGGGACTTTCCCGCCGCCGGCGGAGAAGCTCAGCGCCGGCCGTGGAGCGCCTGGATCCCGTCGATCTCGGGCGTGAGCCCCGCCGGAGGCAGCGCGGCGCCCGGCGTCATCCGGCCGTAGGCGAGGCCGTCGGTCCGCTGCTCCACATCGACATAGGGCACAGCCGCCTCGTCCGCTTCCTCCCGCGGACGGGCGCGCATCTGCTCGCGGACCCGGCGCTGGACCTTCACCATCCACCACATCAGCAGTGGCGGGACGATGAGGCAGAGCATCATAACCACGGTCGCCATGCCGCAACCTAACCCACGCCTGGGGAACGGCAACCTGAAAAGCAGGTCCCGGATGGCCGCGCCCGGCCTTGCCTGCCGCGGACGAAGCTGTAGTGATCCCGCCGCGCATGTCCGACCTCCCATCCACGATCGAAACGCTGGAGCATCGCTGGATGCGGGCATGGATCGCCGCCGACGTCAAAAGCCTGCGGGCGCTGACCTCGCCGCAGTTCCGCATGGTGTTCGCGACCAGGCCCTGCGTCATCCTCGACGCGCCGAGCTGGCTCGGCGCGGCGGCCGACCGGTTCAGCTGCCGGTCCTACCGCTTCGGCGACATCTACGTGCGCAGGTGCGGCGCCGTCGCCGTCTTCGCGACGCAACTCCAGATCGAGGCGAGCATCCGCGGCGAGGACCTCTCCGGCGAGCTCTGGGTGACGAGCCTCTGGTCGAAGTCGCGCCTCCGGCGCCGCTGGCGCATGATCGAGCGCGTCGTGTCGCGGGTCGACCGCAGCGACGCCGTCGCCGGCGCGATCGCCTCCCTCCAGCTGTGGCGCTAGCCCGCGACGCTCACCCGTACTTCACGGAGCAGCCATAGGGGCGGCTCGTCGGCACCGAAACCGGCCTCCCCGCCCGCAAGTCGCCGAGGGCGGCGAGGATGTGGTTGCGGGCGCCGCGGATGTCGGCCGCGTCGGTCGACGGCCTGTCGTCGATCGCTCCGTTGTACACGAGGCTGCCGGCGGCGTTGATGACGAACATGTGCGGCGTCGCCGTGGCGCCGTAGCGCCTGCCCACCGCGCCTTCGGGGTCGAGAAGATACGCGGTGCGGCGGCTCTGCTGGCCCGCGGCGAAGGTCCTCGCCTCGGCGGGCGTCATATGGCCCTGCTTGCCTTCCCCGCTGGAATTGATCGTCAGCCAGACCGTGCCGGCGGCGGCCGCTGCGGCCTGCGTGCGCTGCATGTTGCCGCTGTCGTAATGCTTCCTGACGGTCGGGCATTCCGGGTTGCTCCACTCGAGCACGACGGTCCTGCCGCGGAATTGGGAAAGGCTGACCGGGCGGCCGTTCACGTCGGTCGCCTGGAAGTCGGGTGCCGTGGTCCCGACAGGGAGCTGGGCGAGGGCGAGCTCCGGGTCGAACAACCCCATGCGGTCCGCTTGATAATATGCTCCGCCCGCGGCGAGACCCACGGCGGCGACGGCGGCGATCAGCCATTTCTTCATCTCAATTCTCCTGTTCGATCAGCGAAACGACGCGCGAGACGCTCAGCATCTGCGGCAGGATCTCGGGAGGCCTGCCCGCCGCGTAGAAAAGGTAGAGCGGGACCCCCGAGCGCCCCTGCGATTCGAGAAAGCGGCTGATGCCCGCGTCTCCGCCGGTCCAGTCCCCGACCAGCACGGCGACGTTGTTCCGGGCGAAGGCCTCAGCCACTTGTTCGCGCTGCAGCACGGTCGCCTCGTTGACCTTGCAGGTGAGGCACCAGTCGGCAGTGAAATATGCGAAGACCGGGCGGCCCTGCGCGCGCAGCGCCGCGAGCCGCGCCTCGCTGAACGGCTCGCCCGCGAGCGGCGAGGCCGCGGCCTGCCCTCCGCCGCCGACCGGAAGGACCAGCAGCCCCGCCGCCGCCGCCGCGGCCGCCGGCGCGAGGCGCAGCCAGAAGCGCCCGTCGCCCTGGCGGCGGCCCACCCACCAGAGCGACAGCGCCAGCGCGAGGGCGGCGGCAAGGCCGATCGTCATGCCGTCGACGCCGGACTGCCGGCCCAGGACCCAGGCAAGGCCGACCGCCGTCAGGAACATCGGCACCGAAAGCACATGCCGCAACCGGCTCATCCACGGCCCGGGTCTCGGCAGGCGCCGCCGCGCCGCCGGCACGAAGCCGA
>DASWMB010000124.1:0-8205 GCA_036399955.1 Allosphingosinicella sp.
ATGAGCTCGCAGCACGGCATCCTCTACCAGACGCTCGAGCAGAAGTTCGGCGAGGACAAGGCGCGGCTCTACGCCGAGGCGCAGGAGACCGGCATCCGCCGCATCTCGGAGCTCGCCGCCCAGTACGGCATCGAGGCCGATATCGAGCCCATGCCCGCTTATGTCTGGACCGAGGACGAGAGCTACGTCTCGCAGCTCGAAAAGGAGGTCGAGGTCGCGCAGCGGCTGGGGCTTCCGGCGAGCCTGCAGCGGGGCGACATCGGCCTGCCGTTCGACGTGCTGGCGGCGATGCGCTGGGACAACCAGGCCCAGTTCCACCCCGTGAAATACGTCGCCGGCCTCGCCGCGACGATCCCGGGCGAGGGCAGCCACGTCTTCGAGGGGAGCCGCGCCATCGAATGGGAGCCGACCCGCGTCGTCACGAATCAGGGCACCGTCACCGCCCGCCACGTCGTCATGGCGACGCACCTGCCGCTTGGGCAGGTCGGCATGTACTACGCGATGGCCTATCCCCATGCCGAGCCGGTCATCGCCGCCCCCATCGGCCGGGTGCCGCCGGGCATGTACAAGAATGCGGAGAAGCCAGGCCGCTCGATCCGCACCCATCGCTCGGACGGCCGGACCTGGGGCATCGTCGCCGGCACCACCTTCAAGCCGGGCCATCCCGACGACGAGCAGGAATATATCCAGGACGTGGAGCGCTGGCTCATCGAGCATTTCCAGGCGGGGCCGGTCGAATATCGCTGGATCAACGAGGATTACGACTCGATGGACAGCGCGCCTTATGTCGGCTGGTCGTCCAAGAGCGGCGACGCCTATCTGGTTGCGACCGGCTTTGCCGCCTGGGGCATCTCGAACGGTACGGCGGCGGCCATGATCATCGCCGACCTCGTCGCCGGCCGCGAGAACCCCTGGCTGCCGGTTTTCGATGCCACGCGGGTGAAGCCCATCGCCGGCGCGAAGGAGGCCGCGAAGGAGAATCTCAGCGTCGCCGCCCATCTCGTCAGCGGCTATCTGTCGAGGAAGCCGAAGAGCTATGACGAGCTCGAGCCGGGGCATGCCGCGATCATGAAGGTCGATGGCGACAATGTCGCGGCGTTCAAGGACGAGCAGGGCGTCGTCCACGCGGTCTCGGCGGTCTGCACCCATATGGGCTGCCTCGTCGGCTGGAACGCGACCGACCGCACCTGGGACTGCCCCTGCCACGGCTCGCGCTTCGAGCTGTCGGGCGAGGTGATCCACGGGCCGGCGACGCAGCCGCTCGGGAGCAAGGTGACGGGGTAGCGGGCGAGGCACGTCGTCCCGGCGCAGGCCGGGACCTCAGCGGGTGAAAAGCGGTGGCGGTCGTGCCGCGCGCCTTGGTGCGGCTGCATCAGCGCCTGGAGACTTCTCGTCCTGGGATCCCGGCCTTCGCCGGGATGACGCGTGTTGCATGGGCGCTACCGGTGGCGGCACCGGACGCAGCTTCGCTGCGATTGCCACGGTGGGCAGTCCCCCGGACTGCCCAGCCGCGCCCGGCGCGGCCAAGCCCCTCTAGGCGGCGCTTTGCGCCGATCGATCGGGTGGACAGTGCCCCGCACTGTCCAGCGGCGCCGCGGCGCCGCCAAGCCCGATCGATGGTGACGGGCTGAGGCCGGTCGGGGACTCAGCCCGTCATAAGCTCGTCGCCGGCGCGCGAGCGGCCGGTCAGATCACCGCGCGGCGGTTGAGGTCGTGGCCCAATGCGAGGATGAGAACGCCGACGACGGCGTAGATCGTGCCGCCGCCTTCGTGGCCGAGCCCGAGGGCGCCGGCCATCATGCCGAGGCCGAGGCTGCCGATCGCCGCCGGCATCATGAAGCCGTGCTCGAAGACCCCGCGGCCGAGGCCGAATATGCCGAGCAGGAGCGCGAGGACGAGACCGACCTCGTGGACGATCGGATCGAGCAGCACGCCGCCCGCCGAGGCGAGCACCGCCACCCAGACCGCGCTGGCGACGCAGTGGACGACGCAAAGGCCGGAGAGCGCTATGCCCAGCCGGTCGACCGCTCCACTCCTGACGCCTGCCAGCATCGCCTTCCACTCTCCCGTTGAAGCGGCCTATAGCCCCGCCTGCGGAAAGATACAACATATCATCTCGAAAAAGGTTTCATTGGCAAAACGGCTCCGCGCGGCCATATCGCGCCACCATGCTCAAGCGCCCTTCGCAGGCCGCCCCCCGCCCTGCCGCACTCTCCTGGTGGCTCCTCGCCGTCGCGACGCTCGTCCTCGCGATGATCGTCGTCGGCGGCATCACGCGCCTCACCGAATCGGGCCTGTCGATCGTCCGCTGGGACGTGGTGACGGGAACGCTGCCGCCGCTCGGCGAGGCGCAGTGGCAGGCCGAGTTCGACGCCTACCGGGCCAGCCCGCAATATCAGCAGGTCAACCGCGGCATGGACCTCGAGGACTTCAAGTCGATCTACTTCTGGGAATATGTCCACCGCCTGCTCGGGCGGCTGATCGGGCTCGCCTTCGCGCTTCCGCTCGCCTTCTTCTGGTGGCGCCGGGCGATCCCGCCGGGGCAGGGGTGGAAGCTGGCCGGCCTGCTCGCACTCGGCGCGCTCCAGGGGGCGATCGGCTGGTGGATGGTCGCCTCGGGCCTCGTCGACCGTCCGGAGGTGAGCCACATCCGGCTTGCGATCCACCTGCTCATGGCGTTCGCAATCTTCGGCTGGCTGATCTGGGCGGCGCTCGACATGCGGCGGCTAGCCCGGCACCCGGCTCCGCCGCGTGTCAGGGCGCCGACGCTGGCGCTGTGGACGCTGTCGATCCTCTTCCTCCAGTTCCTGTTCGGCGCCTATGTCGCGGGGCTCGAGGCGGGCTATGCGTTCAACACCTGGCCGCGCATGGGCGACGAATGGTTCCCGGCCGAGGCGCCGATGCTCTCGCCCTTCCTCGCCAATCTCGTCGACAACCCGGTGGTCGTCCAGTTCGTCCACCGCTGGCTCGCCTTCGTGGTGGCGGGCCTCGCCATCGCGCTGGCGATGAGCGCCTGGCGCGCGCGGCTCCGCTCTCACGCGCTCGCTCTGTTCGTCGCCGTCACGGTCCAGATCCAGCTCGGTGTCCTCACCCTCCTGTCCGGCGTCGAGATCCACATCGCCGTCGCCCATCAGGCGATGGCGGCGCTGCTGCTCGGCGCGATCGTGCTCGCCGCGCACCGGCTCGGGGCGCGCGGGGCCGACGAGGGCGCGGCGGCGCCATGAGCGGCATCGTCACCGTCTACGCGACCTTCGCCTCGGACGAGGAGGCGCGGCGGATCGCCCGGATCCTCGTCGAGGAGCGCCGCGCCGCCTGCGCCAACCTCGTCGGCCCGATCCACTCGATCTACCGCTGGCAGGGCAAGGTCGAGGAAGCAGGCGAGGTCGCCGCCCTGTTCAAGACGACCGCCGAGGGCGCGCAGGCGCTGATCGCGCGCCTCGCCGAGCTCCACAGCTACGACGTCCCCGCGGCCGTCATATGGCCGATCGCGGACGCGCTTCCGGCCTATCAGCAATGGGTGGAGGCCGAGAGCCACCGCTAAGGTAATATATTACCTTCTGCGAATCCCGCGATTTCGTTGACATTTTCCTGCTTCGCTGCCATTTGGCCGCTCGCAGCGCCGCTCCTTCGTGGGCGGCGCGCTCATTTTTGATGAGGTCCGGGCCATGAAGGCGCTGATGAAGACCACCAAGGCGGCCAAGCCCGCCGAGGTGCAGAAGAACTGGCATCTGATCGATGCCGACGGGCTGGTGGTCGGGCGGCTCGCCACGATCGTCGCCAATCTGCTGCGCGGCAAGCACAAGCCGAGCTTCACCCCGCATGTCGATTGCGGCGACCATGTCGTCATCGTCAATGCCGAGAAGGTCCGCTTCACCGGCAAGAAGCTGGGCGACAAGGTCTATTACAAGCATACCGGCTATGCCGGCGGGCTCAAGGAGACGACCGCCGCCAAGGTGCTGGAAGGCCGCTTCCCCGAGCGCGTGCTCGAAAAGGCGATCGAGCGGATGATCCCGCGCGGGCCGCTCGGCCGCGACCAGATGCGCAATCTCCATCTCTACGCCGGCACCGAGCATCCGCACGCCGGCCAGAGCCCTCAGATTCTCGACGTGGCGGGCATGAACCGCAAGAACAAGGTGGGTGCCTGATGTCCGACAATCGCCAGTCCCTTTCCGATCTCGCCAACCTGACCGGCGCGGCCGCTCCGGCCCCGGCGCCCGAGCCCGACGCTCCGGCCGCCGCCGAGGGTGCCGATGAGGCCGCCGCTCCGGCTGAGCCCGATCTCCACGGCGTCTCGACCCAGGGGCCGCAGATCCAGGCCGTGCTTCGCGAGCAGCAGCTCGACAAGCAGGGCCGCGCCTACGCCACCGGCCGCCGCAAGGATGCGGTCGCCCGCGTCTGGCTGAAGCCCGGCACCGGCACGATCACGGTCAACGGGCGCGACCAGACGGTCTATTTCGCCCGGCCGACGCTGCGCCTGATCATCAACCAGGTGTTCGACATCACCGACCGCCGCGGCCAGTATGACGTCGTCGCCAGCGTCCAGGGCGGGGGACTCTCCGGCCAGGCCGGCGCGGTTCGCCACGGCATCTCGACGGCGCTCACCCGCTACGAGCCGACGCTGCGCACGACGGTGAAGCAGGCCGGGTTCCTGACCCGCGACCCGCGCGTCGTCGAGCGCAAGAAGTACGGCCGCGCCAAGGCCCGCCGCAGCTTCCAGTTCTCGAAGCGCTAAAAGGCATCAGTGTGAAGTGGGACTTCGCACTGGGGGACGATCGGAGAGGGCGGTCCTTCGGGGCCGCCCTTTTCTCATGTCTGCTCGCGCGCCAGCCGCTGGGCGAAGGCGACTCCGCCAGCGAGGCCGGGGAGCCCGAACGCGAGCATCGTGCCGACGCCGCCCGCAGCCCAAGGCGCGCCGAGGAGTGCGCCCGGCAGCCAGCCGATCAGGAAACCGGCTATCGCGCAGCTGACCCGGCCGACCCTCATCAAGCGCGAGAGCAGCAGATAGGCGGGCAGGGCGACGACCATGTGGAACGAGGCGAGGGCGAGCGCAAACGCGAATGCCGGGACGAGGAGCAGGAGGGCGAATCCAGGTCCGCCAGCCAGACCAATGGTGAGCGCAACCTCGAGAGCCCCGACCGCAGCGGCGGCGACCAGTGCGTGGGCCGCGGCGGAGGCCACGGCGTCGGATTCCTCGTTCATGCCGCCGCCTCCGCTGCGAGAGTCTCAATCGCCTCGGCCGCCTGCCGGGACGGCCGTTCGCACCCGACGATCTCGGCCAGCGCCTCGTCGAGCGTCGGGAAGGCGAAGCGGAAGCCGGCGGCCTGCGCTTTTGCCGGGATCACTCGTTGACCGCCGAGCAGGAGCTCGTCGGCGAACGCGCCGAGGACGAGCTTGAGCGGCGCCGCCGGCACCGGGACGATCGTGGGGCGGCGGAGAGCGCGACCGAGCGCGTGGGCGAAGGCGGAGTTGGTGACCGGCTCCGGCGCCGTGCCGTTGAGAGGGCCGCTGAGCGCCGGATCGGCGATGGCGCGGACGATCAGCCGGACGAGGTCGTCGCGGTGGATCCAGCTCATCCACTGGCGTCCGCTGCCGAAGCGGCCCCCGAGCCCGAACTCGAAGGGCGCCAGCATCCGGCTCAGCACGCCGCCCTCGCGGCCGAGGACGAGGCCGGTGCGCAGGAGGACGAGGCGGACGCCGCGGCCGGCCGCGAGGCGGGCGGCATATTCCCAGGCGCTGCAAAGGGAGTGGCTGAAGCAGGCGGTCCAGCCGCCGTCCTCAGCGATCGGCTCGTCGCCGCGAAGGCCGTACCAGCCGATCGCCGAGCCGCTGACCAGCACCTCGGGCTTCCTCTCGAGCCGCTCGATCAGCTGCCCGACCGCCCAGGTGGCGCCGAGGCGCGATTCGACGATGCGGCGGCGCTTCGCCTTGGTCCAGAGGCCGCTCGCGATCGGCTCGCCGGCGAGATTGACGATCGCGTCGATCCGCGCCGCCGAAGCGATCTGGGCGAGATCGGTGACGATCCTGAGCGGCGCAGGAAGGGCGGCCGCGTGCTCGCGGCGGCGGGTGAGGACGGTGACCTCGTGGCCGGCGGCGGCGAGCGCGGCGACGAGGCGGGCGCCGATGAAGCCGGTGCCGCCGGTCACAAGCACGGCGCTGTTCGGCTTCAGCCCCCCGGCGAGGCGCGCCGCGCCGCCCTCGCGTAGGCGCGCCGTGCGCGAGGCGGCGGCGAGGTCGCGCGCGCCGCAGACGGCGGTGGCGAGCGCGGCGGCGGCGCAGAGCCAGCTCCACAGGCCGTGATCCGCGGCGGCGAGCCCGGTCGGAAGCGCCGCCCAGCCGAGCAGAACCGGCGCCAGCAATGTGAGGATCGCTCCGTAATTGAGGGTGAGGAGGGTGTGGGTCACTCGCTCGCTTGGCGGTAGATGGCGGGTCCGGTCTTCCTCGACGAAGTCCCAGAGCGTGATGAAGAGCTCGACCGCGAGCAGCGCGCCGAGGGCGAAAGCGAGCGCGCCGCGCGGCTCGCTCCAGCCGAGGGTTGCGAACATGACGGCGTAGAGCAGGTTGCGCACGCCGTGGAGCTTCAGCTCGCGCCGCTGCGAGGGCCGCCAGGCCAGCCGCTCGGTCCCCTCGTGATGGAAGACGGTGTCGAACGCGCCCATTGCGATCTGCAGCGAGACGAGGGTCCACAGGAGGGGGGTCACGGGCAGGCTCCTTCGCAGGGGTCCGGGCGCTCGTCGAACATCGCGAGCTGGGAGACGAGCTCGCCGAACCAGGGGCGAGTGAGGCGGAGCAGGAAGGCGAAGCGGCCGCCGCCGCACTCGACATGGCTGACCGTCATCCGCCCCGGCTCGAGCCAGCGCGGCAAGCGCAGGCGAAGCCGGCCGAGGCAGAGGAAATAATGATCGGAGCGAAAGTGGAGGGCGCCGTTGGCGACCTCGACGCGCAGCGCGATGCCGAAGCCGCGGCCGAGATGCTCCTCGAGGCCGGTCGGCCCGCAAAAGCGCTTGGCCGAGTGGATCACCTGCGGGAAGCCGCGGGGGCGGGCATAGATGCGCGTCCAGTGCTGGCCGCCGGAGACCGGATCTTCGGTCACGCAAACGGCGGCGGCGAGCCACGGCGCGCGCGCCAGAGGCAGCGGCGCTCCGGCGAGGCGGCCGAGCTGGGCGAGCGCCATGCCGAGCCCGCTCATCCGGCATTCGACGACCTCGCCGGTGTAGATGGCGGTGCGGCCGCCGCCGAGGCGCTTCGAGAAGCGGGCGCGGACCGGCTCCGGCAGCCCGGCCCAGGCGGCTTCGCCGACGAGGCGGCGGAAGCGCAGGTCGCCGATCTCCGCCGCGCCGGCGCGACGATGGGCGGGGAAGGGGATGATGTCGGCCGTGCGAAGCTCCATCGTTCCTTCCTCCTGTCCGTGCTGGCATTTCTGTAGAAAGAGAAATCAAACGGCAAAAAAATCACTCCTCCGGCGGCGCCTCCCGGCGGCGGCCGCGGCCGAAGCCGACGACGCTCGCGATCTTCGATCCCATGCGGACCAGCGCCATCAGCTTGGAGGGGGGCACATCGAGCATCTGGTCGTACCAGCGGCTCAGCGTGGTGACGAAATCGTCCATCTCGGCGAGCCGCTTCTTCGCCGTCGACGAGATGCGCGGGTCGTCCTGGGCGTCGGTCCGGCAGGCGCGCAGCGCCGCCGCGGCGGGATCGATCTCGCGCTCCTTGCGGCCCTGCGCGATGCGCGTGACCATCTCCCAGAGGTCGGTCTCCGCCTCGAAATGATCGCGCCGATCGCCGAGCATTGGGACGCGGCGCACCAGCTTCCAGCCCTGAAGCTCGCGGATACTGGTCGAGACGTTGGAGCGGGCGATGCCGAGCGTCTCGGCGATGTCCTCGGCGGTGAGCGGCCGATCGGAAAGGTAGAGCAAAGCATGGATCTGGGCGACCGAGCGATTGACGCCCCACTGCCCGCCCATGTCGCCCCATTGCAGGACGAAGCGCTCGACGGCTGCCGGCATCCGACTCGTGACTGCTGTTTCTGTCATGACAGAAACTTGCGACAGAAGGAGAGCCGTGTCAAGCGGCGCGCGCGTGAACCAGATAAACACGCGCAAAACTGCGAAATTTGCAATGTAGGATTTCACATGTCAGAACCGAAGCGACTCGCGAAAGCGGTCCGGGCCCGCGAAAGCGGGTCGGCTCTTTGACATTGTGAAACCA
>DASWMB010000125.1:0-3998 GCA_036399955.1 Allosphingosinicella sp.
GGTCTGGACGCCCTGCTGGAGGGCGGCCCCCATCACCACGTCTTCGATCTCGGCCGGATCGACGCCGGCGCGCTCGACGGCGGCCCTGATCGCGTGGCTGGCGAGCGTCGGCGACGGCGTCGCGTTGAACGCGCCCCTGTACGCCTTGCCGATCGGCGTGCGGGCGGTGGAAACGATGACGGCGTCACGGATTGCCATTCTTCTTCCTTTCATTCCCACTCCCGCTTGCGGGAGAGGAGGGGCCCAAGCGATGCTTGGGAGGTGAGGGTCTTTCTCTCTTTCGGGGGCGAAGGCAGGAAGACCCTCACCCCAACCCTCTCCCGCAAGCGGGAGAGGGAGCTATGTAAATATCAGACCGATCCAGTCGGCGATCAGAGCGGGCTTGTCCTCGCCTTCGATCTCGACCGTGACCTGATGGGTGAACTGCCATTGCCCCGGCCGCTTCTCGTCGAGCCGCTCCAGCCTGAAGCGGCCGCGCACGCGCTTTCCCGAGCGGACCGGCGCCATGAAGCGGACCTTCTCGAACCCGTAATTGACGCCCATCTTCACGGTGTCGGGGATCAGCATCGCGTCGGCGGCCATGCGGCTGAGCAGCGACAAGGTGAGGAAGCCGTGCGCGACGGTGCCGCCGAACGGCGTCCGCGCCGCCGCTTCCGGATCGACATGGATGAACTGGCGGTCGTCCGTCACGTCGGCGAATGCATCGATCCGCGCCTGGTCGATCGGGATCCACTCCGAGACGCCGACCTCCTGGCCGACCTTCATTGCGATCTCTTCGATGCTGGCGATGGGCATGGAGGGCGTCTAGAGCGGCGGCGACACCAGACTCAAGCCCCGTGAAGGACGACCTATGGCGGACGCTACGGCATCGCCGCTGCCGACCAACCGAGAAGAGCTCCGGCGCCTGCACCGCGCCCCCGAACCGGAAGTCCTGAAGCCGCTGCTGCGCGACGCCTGGCTCGACTCCGAATCGCGGGCCCGGGTCGAGGCGCGGGCGCGCACGATGCTCGGCGAGCTGCGTGCCGCCCAATCCTCGGGCTGGGTCAACCAGTTCCTCCAGGAATATCGGCTGAACACGCAGGAGGGCGTCGCCTTGCTGTCGCTGGCCGAGGCGTTCCTTCGCGTTCCCGACCCCGAGACCGCCGACCAGCTCATCGCGGACAAGCTCGGCGATGCGGACTGGCGCGCCCATGCCGGCAAGTCCCACTCGACCCTCGTCAATTCCGCGACCTGGGGCCTGGTCATCGGCCGGGCGCTGGTCAGCGGCACCGAGCAGGCGAGCACGTTGAAGCGCCTGATCGGCCGCGCCGGCGAGCCGTTCGTCCGCCAGGGCGTCGGCGCGGCGATGCGGCTGATGGGCGAAATCTTCGTCATGGGCCGCAACATCGACGAGGCGACCCGCCGTATGGAGAAGCGCGATTATGCCGGCTTCACCGCGAGCTTCGACATGCTAGGCGAGGCGGCGCGCACCTTCCCGGATGCCGAACGCTATTTCGCGGCTTACGAGGGCGCGATCCGCGCCGTCGGCCGCGTCGCCGACCGCGGCCACTCCATCTCGGTCAAGCTCTCCGCCCTCCACCCCCGCTACGAGGTCGCGCAGTACGAGAGCTGCATCTCCTCGCTGATCGGCCAGGTCGAGGCGCTGGCGGTGCTGGCCAAGGAGGCCGGCATCGGCTTCACCATCGATGCCGAGGAGAGCGAGCGGCTCGAGATGAGCCTCGACATCATCGAGGCGGTCGCCGGCCTGCCGTCGCTCGCCGGCTGGGATGGGCTCGGCATCGCCGTCCAGGCCTATGGCAAGCGCTGCCGGCCGACGCTCGCCTGGGCCAACGCGCTCGGGCAGGCGACGGGCCGCCGCATCGCCGTCCGCCTCGTCAAGGGCGCCTATTGGGACAGCGAGATCAAGCGCACCCAGGAGCAGGGCCTTTCCGACTATCCGCTGTTCACCCGTAAGGCGGCGACCGACGTCTCCTATCTCGCCTGCGCCAAGGACATGCTCCGCGCGTCCAACATCTACCCGGCCTTCGCGACGCACAACGCGCTCACCGTCGCCACCATCCTCGAATGGGCGGGGACGCGCCGCGACTTCGAGTTCCAGCGTCTCCACGGCATGGGCGAAGGGCTCTACGAGCCGCTGGTGCGCGAAGGGGGCTATCAAACCCGTATCTACGCACCGGTCGGCGGGCACCGCGACCTGCTGGCCTATCTCGTCCGCCGCCTCCTCGAGAACGGCGCCAATTCGAGCTTCGTCCATCAGCTCGCGGACGAGAGCCTCACCGACGAGGACATCCTCGCGGACCCCGTCGCCAGGATCCATGCCGTCGGCGGCGCCCGCCACCCCTCGATCCCGCTCCCCGAGGACCTGTTCATGCCCGAGCGCAAGAACAGCCGCGGCATCGACCTCAACCACATGCCGGAGCTGCAGCGCGTGGCACGGGCGGTGTCCGCTCCCCTCCCGCCTGCGGGAGGGGCCGGGGGAGGGCCTGTCGGAAATGGACTACCCCTCCCCCCGACGCCCTCCCGCGAGCGGGAGGGGGAGAACCCCCCCGTCACGTCCGCCGGCGAACGTGCCTCAGACTGCCGCTCCGACGCGGACCGCGCCGTCTCCGCCGCCCTCGCCGCCTTTCCTGCCTGGACCAGGGCGAGCATCGAGCATCGCGCCTCCTGCCTCGATCGCCTCGCCGATCTCCTCGAGCGCGACCGCGACCGGCTCATGCGCATCTGCGTCCAGGAGGCTTACAAGACGATCCCGGACGCGCTCGCCGAGGTGCGCGAGGCGGTCGACTTCTGCCGCTATTATGCCGCCCAGGCCCGCGCCGGCCTGCAGCCGCTGGAGCTCCCCGGTCCCACCGGCGAGCGCAACGTCCTCAGGATGGAAGGCCGCGGCGTCTGGGTCTGCATCGCGCCCTGGAACTTCCCGCTGGCGATCTTCCTCGGCCAGGTGACGGCGGCGCTGGTCACCGGCAACACCGTCGTCGCCAAGCCTGCCCCGCAGACGCCCGAGATCGCCCGCGCCGCCGTCCGCCTCGCCCACGAAGCCGGCGTGCCGCAGGACGCGCTCGTCCTCGCCGCGGGCGGGCCGGACATGGGCGCCGCGCTGGTCGAGGACGTGCGCATCGCCGGCATCGCCTTCACCGGCTCGACCGCCACCGCCAAGCGCATCGCGCGCACCCTCGTCCAGGACGACGACCGCCCGCTCGTGCCGCTGATCGCCGAGACGGGCGGGATCAACGCGATGATCGTCGACTCGACGGCCTTGCCGGAGCAGGTGGTGATCGACGTCGTCACCTCCGCCTTCCGCTCGGCCGGCCAGCGCTGCTCGGCTCTGCGCGTCCTCCTCCTCCAGGAGGAGATCGCCGACCGCACTCTCGAAATGCTCGCCGGCGCGATGGACACGCTGGTCGTCGGCGATCCGGCCGATCCGACGACCGACGTCGGCCCCGTGATCGATGAGGGCGCCTACGAAAAGCTGATGTCGCACCGCGAGGCGAGCCGGAGCCGCTGGCTGAAGACGATCGACGTGCCGGGGCTCGGCCTGTTCGTCCCGCCGACTTTGATCGGCGTCGACCGGGTCGAGGACGTGACGAAGGAATGGTTCGGGCCCCTCCTCCACGTCGCCACCTGGCGGGCGGGCCAGCTCGCCGACACCGTCCGCCGGGTCAACCGCGCCGGCTTCGGCCTCACCATGGGCCTCCACAGCCGGATCGCCCGCGCGGCGGAAACGGTGGAGGACGTGGCCACGGTCGGAAACCTCTACGTAAACAGGTCCATGATCGGCGCCATCGTCGGCTCCCAGCCTTTCGGCGGCGAAGGTCTCTCGGGGACCGGTCCCAAGGCGGGCGGTCCGCACTATCTGCCGCGATTCTGCGCCGAGCGGGTGACGAGCACGGATACGACCAGCTCGGGCGGCAACGCGACTTTGCTCTCGCTGGAGGATGTGGGGCTGTAAACCGGAGCCGTCATGCCGGACTTGATCCGGCATCCATGAACCGAAGCGC
>DASWMB010000126.1:0-13092 GCA_036399955.1 Allosphingosinicella sp.
CGAAGCAGAAGGCGGCGAGCAGCATGAAGGGCACGGTCGGCAGCAAAGGCAGGAACAGCCCCGCCGTCCCCAGCGCGATGCTGGCGAAGCCGGCGATGAGGTAGAGCAGGCGGCGCATCGCCCGCTCAACGTAATGGGAGCGCGCATCGCCGCATTTGCCCGGCGGCCGCGCTTCTGCGAAAAGCGCCGCGGCATCGGCGAGAGGAGGAGCGGAGCATGGGACGCATCTGGCTGGCAGTGGCGGCGGCGTTCTCGCTGACGATCGGCACCCTCGCGGCGGCGCGGCCCTTCACCGCCCGCGACCTCGCGACGATGGAGCGGGTCTCCTCTCCGCGCATCTCGCCCGACGGCCGCTACGTCGCTTATGCGCTCCGCACCACCGACTGGGAAGGCAATCGCGGCCTCTCGGGCCTTCGCGTCGTCGACCTCCGCGCCGCAAGCGCCGAGCCGGTCGCGATCGTCAGCGGCCAGACGGCGGCGCCGAGCCCACGCTGGTCGGCGGACGGGCGCTGGCTCTATTTCGTCTCGGCCGAGAGCGGCTCGGCCCAGCTCTGGCGGACGAGCGCCGACGGCCGGCAGCGCCGCCAGATGACGGCGCTCCCGCTCGGCATCGGCGCCTGGCGCCTCTCCGCCGACGGCCGCACCGCAATCGTCGCGATCGACGCCTTTCCGGACTGCGCCGACCTCGCCTGCTCGAAGGCGCGCGCCGACGAGCAGGGCCGCCGCCGCGCGACGGGGGTCCACGTCCAGAGCGGCGCCAACCGCTTCTGGGACGCCTATGAGGACGAGCGCTTCGTCGGCCTGTTCGCGGTCGCGCTCGGCGAGGCCGGCGCCGCGACCGACGCCACCCCGCTGCTGCGGGGCTTCCGCGCCGACGTCCCCGAAAAGCCGGGCGGCGACGAGGGCAGCTTCGCGATCAGCCGCGACGGGCGGACGGTCTGGTTCGCCAGCCGCGATCCCGCGGTCGAGCAGGGCGGGCGCCAGCGCTCCCAGCTCTACTCGGTCCCGGCCGACGGATCGGCCCCGCCGCGCGTCGTCCACGCCTCGGCGGACTATGTCGTGAGCCGCCTCGCTTTGTCGCCCGACGGCCGCCAGATGGCGTTCCTCGGCATCGGCGGCCCGGGGTGGGTCTATGCGCGCACCGGCGTGATGCTGCTCGACCTCAGGACCGGCCGGACGCGCGAGGTCGCGCCGCGCTTCGACGTCAGCCTCGCCCGCATCGGCTGGTCGGCCGACGGCCGCCGCCTGCTGGCGAGCGGCGAGGAGCGCGGCCAGGCGCCCCTGTTCGAGATCGATCCGGCGAGCGATGCGGTGACGCGCCTGACGACGCAGGGCCAGGTGAGCGACTTCGACGCCGCGGCGGGCGGCGCCATCGCTTATCTCAGCGAAAGCCTCGCCTCGCCGCAGCAGGTCTTCGTCCGCGAGCCGGGAGCGGCGGCGCCGCGTCAGCTCACCCGCGCCGGCGCAGAGGTCCTCGGCGAGGCGCCGCTCGGCGAGCCCGAGCAGTTCAGCTTCCCCGGCTGGAACGGCGAGCCGGTCCACGGTTACGTCGTCCGCCCCGCCGGCCACGTCCCCGGCCGCCGCTATCCGGTCGCATTCCTGATCCACGGCGGCCCGCACGGCAGCTTCGGCAATGCCTGGTCCTGGCGCTGGAACCCGCAGGTCTGGGCCGGAATGGGCTATGCCGTGGTCAGCGTCGATTTCCACGGCTCGTCCGGCTACGGCGAGGCGTTCGGCCGCTCGATCGTCGGCCATTGGGGCGACCGCCCGCTCGAGGATCTGCAGAAGGGCTGGGCCCACGCTTTGTCCCGCTACGACTGGCTCGACGGCAGCCGCGCCTGCGCGCTCGGCGGCTCCTATGGCGGCTACATGGTCGCCTGGATCGCCTCGCAGTGGAGCGACCCCTGGCGCTGCCTCGTCAACCATGCCGGCGTCTTCGACACCCGCTCGATGGCCTGGTCCGCCGACATCCCCGAATTCGCCGCCGCCCAATATGGCGGCTGGGGCCGGCCCGAGGAGGTGGAACGCTTCAACCCGGCCGCCCATGTCGATCGCTGGCGCAGCCCGATGCTCGTCATCCACGGCGCGCGCGACTATCGAGTCCCGCTCGACCAGGGGATCGCCGCCCACAATGCCGCGCGGCGCCAAGGCGTGGCGACCGAGTTCCTCGTCTTCCCGGACGAGAACCACTGGATCCTCAAGCCGCAGAATTCGGTCCAGTGGTACGACGTCGTCGAGCGCTGGATGGACCGCTGGACGGCCGAAGGGATGCCGGGGACGCCTGCCGCCAGCAGCAACTGACCGCGACCCACATGGCGTCATCCTGACGAAAGTCAGGATCCATGAACACCGAGTGCGCGAGCTCGCCTCCTCCGTGTTCGTGGATGCCGGAGCAACTCCGGCATGACGCTCCAGGGCGGTGCTCGATCAGCGGGTCAGCCGCTCGATCAGCTCGACGCCGCGCTCGAGCGCTCGGCGCTCGCTTTCGGCCAGCGCGGCGAGCCTCGCGGTGATCGCCCGGACGCGGCGGCGGCGGCCTTCGTCGAGCAGGCGGCGGCCCTCCCCGGTGGCGGCGATCGTCACCATCCGCCGGTCGCGCGCGTCGGTCTCGCGGGTGACGAGGCCGGCGGCGACCAGCGCGTCCACCGTCCGGGTCATCGTCGGCGCGCGGACCTGCTCCTCGGCGGCGAGCGCGGCGAGCGACAAAGGCCCGGCGAAGACCACCACCGACAGCGCCGAAAGCCGCGGCCCGCTGAGGCCGCTCGCTTGGTCCTCGCGCCGGGCCATGCGCAGCAGCCGGATCGCCGCCGAATGCAGCCGCGTCGCCGTCTCTTCCGCTCCCGCCATAGATTGTTAGCTTTACTAATGATTGCGTTGTGCTAATAATTAGCTGCGAATCGAAATTGCCGCAAGGGAGGCGAGAGATGAGTGCAGCCACACCCAGCCGCATCGCGCAGATCGCGATCGCCGTCCGCGACGTCGAGCGGGCGAAGGCCTTCTACCGCGACGTGCTCGGCCTCGCCTGGCTCGCCGACGCGCCGCCGGGCCTTTCCTTCTTCCAGTGCGGCGAGGTGCGGCTGATGCTGAGCCGGCCCGAGGGCCCCGAGACGTCAGGCAACTCGATCCTCTATTACGCGGTCGAGGATGCCGCCGCCGCGCATGAGGCGCTGGCCGGGAAGGGCGTCGCCTTCGAGCAGCCGCCCCATGTCGTCGGCAGGCTCGGCGATGTGGACGTCACCCTCGCCATCTGCCGCGATCCGGACGGCAACCTCCTCGGCCTGATGAGCGAGCGCAGCGCTGACTAGCGCGGCCAGCGCTGGCTCGCTTCCATCGTCGTCAGCAGCGGATCGACCGCGGGCAGGTCGACCCAGACGAAGCGGCCGCGGGCTGTGGCGGAGAGGTCGACGCGGTGGCCGTCGCTGGCCCAGATGCCGCGGACGATGCGGTCCCGCGACGCGGCGCCGCTCGACTGCACGACTTGGGTCATGACGAGGCGCCCGTCGGGGCCGACGAGGCCGCGCAGCAGGATCGGGCGGAGCTCCGGCGGGTCGCTCTCCTGCCGGTCGGGAAGGTCGAAGGCGAACTGGAAATCGAGCGCGCGGCCGATCCGCTCGGCATCGCCTGGGGCGAGCGCGCCCTCGGGCACGGCCCCGATCCGGTCGAGCATCGCCGCTTCCGCCTCGCCGCTGCCGAAGCGGCCGTCGAGCGCGGCGGCGGAGAGGATGCGGAATGCCGCGCCCTGCTCGGCCGGCGTGCGCGCGGCGGCGGCGGCGAGGCGGCCGATCCGGAGCAGCTCGCGCTGCGGCTCCGCGGCGTAATCGAGAGGGGCGGCGGCGAGGCTCAGATACTGGCGCGCGGCGCGTCCGTAGTCCGGCGGCATGTGCTCGCCGTCCAGCAGCAGCGCGACCAGGCGCTCGCGGTTGCCGGGGATGCCGTTCGCCTGCCATGTCTCGAGCAGCTTCACCGCCTCCGCGGGAGCATAGGCCGCCGATCCGCGGCGCAGCAGCAGGTCGGCGTGGAGCTCGACCGAGCGGCGGGTCCGCAGCCCGTCGTCGGCATTGCGCGCCTCGAGCAGGGCGAGCGTCTCGGGCCGTGCCAGCCAGGCCTCGCGCTGCGCCTCGGACCAGCCCGGCGGCGCCGGCGTCCGCTCGTCGAACAGCCACAGCATGCGGCCCAGGCGCGCCTCGCCCGTCTCGCGGAAGAGCATCCGCATAAGCGGCACCGGCACGTCGGCCCGCTCCGGATCGCCGATGCGGGTGCGCAGCTCGCCAAGGGCGGCGTCGCGCACGCCGGGGCAGCTGGCGGGATCGACGCGCAGCATCCGCGAGGCGAGCAGCGCGCCATGCTCGCGATAGTTGATCACATGCGGGTTCGGCAGATCGAGCAGAGGATCCTCGCAGCCGGCACCGTGCGCCCTCAGCGCCGCGAACCAGCGGCGGTCGTCTGCCGTGTCGCGCTGGGCGGCGGCCGGAGCGGCGAGCGCGATCGCGACGGCGGCGGTGATTGCGAGGCGCATCCCTGTTCTCCTCCCTTGAAAGACGATCGTTTCGGCTCCGGCCGCTGAGCGGGCGCTGAATGCGTCCGTAGGCCGTGGTTCAGCAAGAGCAGTCCGTTGCGCGGGTGCGGGCGCGGGACTAACGGCGCTTCAGCCCCTGGATTCGGAGACCCCGCATGCTCGACCGCCGCACCTTCCTCCTCAGCTCCGGCTCGCTCGCCCTCTTCGCGGCGACCGGCTGCGCGACCGCGCCGCGGCAGAGCCCGGCCGAGCGCGACCAGGCGCTCGACCGGATGCTCAGCGCCTGGTTCCAGGAGAATCTGCGCGACAGCCCGACCTTCGCGACGAATCTCGGCCTCGACGTCGGCGAGCTCGCCTTCCTGCGCGGCCAGCTCGGCGACGCCTCGCGCGAGCGGGTGGCGCGCGACCGGCAGCAGGCGCTCGACCGCCACCGCCAGCTGAGCCAGTTCGGCCGCCAGGGCCTCAGCCCCGCCGGCCAGCTCAACTACGACATCGCCATGTTCCGCCAGCAGCTGCTCGTCGACGGCACGCGCTACCATTATGGCAATTTCGGCGGTCGCCCGGCGCCTTATGTCGTGAGCCAGCTCGGCGGCGCCTATTACGGCGTCCCGGACTTCCTCGACACCCAGCATCCGGTCCGCACCCGCGAGGATGCCGACGCCTATCTGAGCCGCCTCGAAGGCCTCGCCCGCCTGCTCGACCAGGAGACCGAGCGAGCCGAGCACGACGCCTCCGTCGGCGTCGTCCCGCCCGCCTTCATCCTCGACAAGACGCTGCCCAATCTCGAGCGGCTGCGCGCGACGCCGGCGGCGCAGACCACCCTCGTCCGCTCGATCGCGCGGCGGGCGGCTGCGGCCAATCTCGGCGGCGATCATGAGGCGCGGGCGACGCAGCTCGTCGCGGGTCCGATCGCCGCCGCGCTCGACCGGCAGATCGCGGCGCTGCGCACGATCCGGCGCCGCGCGACCGCCGACGCCGGCGTCTGGAAGCTGCCCGCCGGCGAGAGCTATTATGCTTATGCGCTCAAGGCCAACAACACGACGACCATGACCGGCGAGGAGGTCCACCAGATGGGCCTCGACCAGGTCCGCGACCTCCATTCGCAGCTCGACGTCCTGCTCCGCGGCCAGGGCTATACGCGCGGCACCGTCGGCGAGCGGATCAACGCGCTCAATCGCGAGGAGCGCTTCCTCTGGCCGAACACCGACGCCGGCCGCGCCGCCTTGCTCGCCTCGCTCAATCAGCAGATCGCCGAGATGACGCCGCTCCTCCCGCGCGTCTTCAACACCCTGCCGCGCGCCGCGCTGGAGATCCGGCGCGTGCCGGTCGAGATCGAGGCGGGGGCGCCGGGCGGCTATTATCAGGGCGCTCCGCTCGATAATTCGCGTCCGGGCATCTACTATATCAACCTCAAGGACACCCACGAATGGCCGAAGCTCGGCCTGCCGACTTTGACCTGGCATGAGGGCGTTCCCGGCCACCATTTCCAGATCTCGATCGCGCGAGAGGCGGGCGAGCTTCCGGTCTACCGCCGCACCGGCGGTGTCCCCGCTTATTCGGAAGGGTGGGCGCTCTACGCGGAGCGGGTGGCGGACGAGCTCGGCGTCTACGAGGACGATCCGTTCGGCAAGATCGGCTATCTCCAGTCCTATTTGTTCCGCGCCACGCGGCTGGTCGTCGATTCAGGGCTCCACCAGAAGCGCTGGACCCGCGAGCAGGCGATCCGCTGGATGGTCGACAATGCCGCGGAGCCGGAGGGATCGGCGGTCCGCGAGATCGAGCGCTACATCGTCTGGCCGGGCCAGGCGACGGCCTACAAGATCGGCCAGACCGTGATCGCGAACCTGCGCGCCGAGGCCGAGCGGCGGATGGGCAGCCGCTTCGACATCAAGGCTTTTCACGACATCGTCCTGCTCGGAGGCGCCATGCCGCTCACCGTCCTGGAGCGGCGGGTCAGGGAGTGGATGGCCGCCTAGGTCAGCTGAGCCACATCCGGATCAGGCCGGCGACCACCGCCAGCGCGACGACGCCGCCGGTCCAGAGGCTGACGAACCAGGCGATTCGGCGCCAGAGTGGCGGTTCGCGTTCGCTCATCAATGGTAGCCCTCCTCGCCGACCTTGCCGCGGAACACCCAATAGGACCAGGCCGTGTAGGCGAGGATCAGCGGGATGAGAATGAGGGCGCCGACCAGCATGAAGGCCTGCGAGCTTGGCGGCGCCGCCGCCTGCCAGATGGTGAGGCGGCCCGGTATCACGTCCGGCCAGATCGAGACGCCGAGACCGATCATGCTGAGGCCGAACAGGCCGAGCGTCCAGACGAACGGCGCCCAGTCCCGCGTGCCGGAGAGGCTGCGCCACGCCGCCCAGGAGGCGCCGAGGACGATGAGCGGCATCGGCACCGCCACGTAGAGGCCCGGCGTCTCGAACCAGCGCTGGTGATATTTGCCCTCGAGGAAGGGCGTCGCGAGGCTGACGAGGCCGATCGCAACGAGTAAAGCCGGGAGCAGGCGGCGGGCCCAGGCGCGCGCTTGCGCCTGGAGCGGCCCTTCGGTCTTCCAGATCAGCCAGCAGGCGCCGAGCAGGCCGTAGCCGACGACGAGGCTGGCGCCGGTGAGGAGGCTGAACGGGCTCAGCCAGTCGAACCAGCCGCCGCTATACGCGCGCCCCGTCACGCTGATCCCTTCGAGGAGGGCGCCGAGCGTCACTCCCTGCGCGAAGGTCGCGACGAGCGAGCCCAGGAAGAAGCCGAGGTCCCAGAGCGGCCGGTGGGCCGGGTCGCGCCAGCGGAATTCGAAAGCGACGCCGCGGAAGACGAGGCCCAGCAGCATCGCGATCAAGGGCGCGTAGAGCGCAGGCAGCACGATCGCATAAGCGAGCGGGAAGGCGGCGAGCAGGCCGCCGCCGCCCATCACCAGCCACGTCTCGTTGCCGTCCCAGACCGGCGCGACCGCGTTCATCGCCTGGTCCCGCTCCCTGCCCACCCGGAAGAAGGGGAAGAGCATCCCGATGCCGAGATCGAACCCGTCCATCACGACATAGGCGGCGACGGCAAAGGCGATGATGAACGCCCAGACGATGGTGAGATCCATCAGATCCTCCCCGGGACGGGGAGGGGGACCGCGCGCAGCGCGGTGGAGGGGGCCCACGCCTCCATGCTCGCTCCGCTCGCCCCCCTCCACCAGACTTCGTCTGGTCCCCCTCCCCGTTCCGGGGAGGAACTATTCGCCATCATTCCCCCTCCCCCACGTCTCTCCGCTCCACCGCAGCCGCCGGCGTCACCCCCGCCGTGCGGATCGGCGCGTGCGAGGGCTCGCTCTCGCCCGCCGCGGGCGCGTGCGCCATCAGCCGGAGGATGTACCAGCCGCCCATCGCGAACACCGCGACATAGACGATCACAAAGGCGATCAGCGATCCGGTGACGCCGGGCGCGGCGATCGGGGAGACGGCGTCGCGGGTGCGCATCAGGCCGTAGATCACCCAGGGCTGGCGGCCGACCTCGGTGGTGATCCAGCCGGCGATCACCGCCACGAAGCCGGACGGCCCCATGACCAGCGCGAAGCGGTGGAACCAGCGCCAGTCGTAGAGGCGCTTTCGCCACCGTGCGACGAGGCTGCACAGGCCCAGCAGGGCCATCAGGAAGCCGAGGCCGACCATGATCCGGAACGACCAGAAGACGATCAGGGACGGCGGCCAATCCTCGCGCGGAATCGTGTCCAGCCCGGCCATCGGCGCGTTCATGTCGTGGTGGAGGCCGAGCGAGCCCATCTTCTCGAACGAGAGGGCGTAGCGGACCGTCGCCGCCTCCTGATCGGGAATGCCGACGGCGATCCAGGGCGCGCCGTTCGGATAGCTCTGGAAATAGCCTTCGATCGCCATGATCTTGGCGGGCTGGTGCTCGAGCGTGGCGAGGCCGTGCATGTCGCCGACGAAGATCTGGAGCGGCGCGACGAGAGCGGCCATCCACATCGCCATGCTGAACATCTTGCGCACTTCGGGCGTGTCGCGGCGACGGAGCAGGTGCCAGGCACCGACGCCGCCGACGACGAGCGCCGTCGTCAGATAAGCGGCGATGACGGTGTGGGTCAGCCGGTACGGGAAGCTCGGGTTGAAGATGATGTTCAGCCACGAGCCGGCCGGCACGAACTGCCCCTGAGCGTTCATCGTCCAGCCGGTCGGCGTGTGCATCCAGCTGTTGGCCGAGAGGATCCAGAAGGCCGACATCAAGGTGCCGGCGGCGACCATCAGCGTTGCGAAGAAGTGGAGCTTCCTGCCCACCCGCTCCATCCCGAACAGCATGACGCCGAGGAAGCCCGCTTCGAGGAAGAAGGCGCTCAGCACCTCATAGGCCATCAGCGGCCCGATGATCGGCCCCGCGCGGTCCGAGAAGACCGACCAGTTGGTGCCGAACTGGTAGGACATGACGATGCCGGAGACGACGCCCATCGCGAAGGTGATCGCGAAGATCTTCAGCCAGTAGCGGAAGAGGGTGAGATAGACGTCCTTCCCCGTCTTCAGCCACAGCCCCTCGAGCACGGCGAGATAGCTCGCAAGCCCGATCGAGAAGGCCGGGAAGATGAAATGAAAGGCGACGGTGAAGGCGAACTGGACCCGCGCCAGGATCAACGCCGTCTCGCCGTCCGCCACCTCAGCCTCCGCCCTCGCGCGGCGAGGCCTTAGCGCCGGGCGGAGGCGCCGTCACCCAAAAGCGAAGGAGGCGCCCCCGGCCGAAGCCGGCGACGCCTCCTCATGCTGCCCGTCCGATCGAGGATCAGAACAGGAAGTCGTTCGCCGTGATGATCTGGGTGTTGACCAGCACCATCGCGAAGTCGTGCTCGCCGCCGTCGACATTGCCGAAGACGATGCTGACAGGGCCGGCGAACGGGCTTGGACCCGAGACGCCGTCGATGTCGATGCCGAGCGCCTGCTCCGCGGCCGTCATGTTGCCGTAGTGGCGCACCGAAAGCTCGCCCGCGCCGCGGCCCGCACCATTGCCGACCCACTTGAAGTCCTGCACGCCGGCAAGACCGCTGTTCGCGTCGATGCCGTTCAGGTCGATCTTGTCCCCCGACGCGAAGTCGAGGACCAGGTCGAGCGAGATCGGGCCGTTGCGGCCGGCCGTCTTGGTGGCGTTGATCTCCGCCACGAAGACGTCGTTGCCCGCGCCGCCGGTCATCCGGTCGACGCCGTCGCCGCCGGAGATCCGGTCGTTGCCGGCGCCGCCGTCGAGACGGTTGGCGGCGGCATTGCCCGTGATCCGGTTGCCGAGCGC
Source organism: Allosphingosinicella sp. (assembly GCA_036399955.1). Taxonomy (GTDB): domain Bacteria; phylum Pseudomonadota; class Alphaproteobacteria; order Sphingomonadales; family Sphingomonadaceae; genus Allosphingosinicella. Next base: position 9,786 of record DASWMB010000126.1, read on the forward strand.
GTTGCCGGTGCCGCTGACCGCCGTGCCGGTGAGCACGAGGTCCTCGACATTGGCGGTGAGCGTGTAGTCGATCGAGCTCGACACCGTGTCGGTGCCTTCGCCCGCCGCCTCGACGACGAGGTCGCCGGCATTCTCGACGAAGTAGAGATCGTTGCCGAGACCGCCCGCCATCACGTCCGCGCCGGCGCCGCCCGAGAGCGTGTTGCCGAGCGCGTTGCCGGTGATCGAGTTGTCGCCCGCATTGCCGGTGCCGCTGAGCGCGGAGCCGGTGAGGACGAGGTTCTCGACATTGGCCGTCAGCGTGTAGTCGACCGAGCTCGACACCGTGTCGGTGCCTTCGCCCGTCGCCTCGACGACCAGGTCGCCGGCATTGTCGACGACATATTGGTCGTCGCCGAGGCCGCCGGCCATCACGTCCGCGCCGGCGCCGCCCGAGAGCGTGTTGCCGAGGGCGTTGCCGGTGATCGAGTTGTCCGCCCCGTTGCCGGTGCCGCTCAGGGCGGAGCCGGTGAGGACGAGGTTCTCGAACTCGGCGCCGAGCACATAGTCGATGCCGCTCAGCACCGTGTCGGTGCCTTCGCCCGCCTGCTCGGAGACGACGTCGCCGGCGGCGTCGACATGGTAGCTGTCGTTGCCGGTGCCGCCGCTCATCGTGTCGTCGCCGGTGCCGCCGTCGAGCACGTCGTCGCCGGCACCGCCTGCGAGCGTGTCGTTGCCGGCCAGGCCGAGCAGCACGTCGTTGCCGTCGCCGCCGCTCAAATTGTCGTTGTGGATGGCGCCGGTGATGGTTTCGTCGGCGGCGAAGCCCGCGAGGGTAAGCGCGCCGATGAAGCCGTCGAAGTTGAAGGTGGTGAACGCACCCGTATAGCCGTTGGCGATCGCGAAGATCGTCACCGAGCCATGGGCTGCGCCCCCGGCGTCACGATCGACCTGAAGCAGCAGGTCGGTCCCCGACTGCATCAGGCGGAGGTGGCCGCTGGCGAAGCCGTCGGAGCCCGCAGTGTAGCCGACCAGGGTCGGGTTGGCCGGGACCGGCAGGGCCGGCGGCGCGGGCGTGCTGGCCGGGATGACGCCGTTCAGGAACTGCGTCATCTCGAACCGGTCGCCGGAATCGCCGACCTCGAAGTCGGTGACGACGTTGCCATGATCGACCGTGCTGGCGCCCGAGCCGATGCCGGCGAGCTGGATGGTATCCTGGCCGGCTCCCAGCGTGACGATGTGCTTCGACTCGCTGGCCGAGCCGAGCAGGCTGAGGCTCAGAATGTCGGCGCCCGATCCGGCATCGATGATTGCGGACTTGACCGCGGTCAGGACGATCCGGTCGTTCCCGGCGCCGCCATCGACGGCGACGGTGTCGAGGTAGCGCGTGCCGGTGGTGCCCAGGGCCGCATAGGTCGTGGACGAGAGGCCCGTCAGCAGCCGGGCGTCGCCGGTGAGGAAGGCGGTCGACATCACACCCGAGCGCACCTCGAGGAAGTCGTCGCCGGTGCCGCCGTCCATGGTGACGCTGGTCGCCAGCGCCGCCGCCGCACGGGTCACCAGCAGCGTGTCGTTGCCGCCGAAGCCGAACAGCGAGTCCGTCTGACCGGCGAGGCTGGCGGGCACGGCCGGCGCCACCGCAGTCCCGGTGTCGGTGATGAGGTTGAAGCTGTCGTCGCCCATCAGCGTGTCGCCGAAGTTCGACCCGGCGAGATATTCGATGCCGATCAGGGTATCGACGCCCTCGCCGCCCGTGTTCTGGCCGACGCCCTGGATGCGCAGGTCGACCGTCACGCCTGCCGTCGAGTTGATGTAGGTGGCCGTGTCCAGCCCCTCGCCGCCGATCAGCGTGTCGTTGCCGAGGCCGCCCGAGAGCGAGTCGTTGCCATAATAGCCGTCAAGGACGTCGTCGCCCGCGAGGCCGGCCAGAGCGTCGTTGAAGCCGCCGCCGCGCACGTCGTCATTGCCCGAACCGCCGCGGAAGCCGACGACCTCGACGCTGGTGAAGGAGCCCTTGGCGATCCCGCCGACCGTGACGAGGCTGTCGCCCGCCACGTTGGCGAGGTCGAAGCGGATCGCACCGATATGGTCGCTATAGTAGGCGTAGGCGACGTCGGTGCCGTCGCCGCCGTCGAAGACGTCGTCGCCGCCGTCGTTGGTGAAGGCCTGACCGGCAGTGTTGCTGATGCCGCCGATCAGGGTGTCGTTACCGTCGCCGCCCCGCAGGATGTCGTTGCCTTGGCCGCCGGCGAGCAAGTCGCTCCCCGCGCCGCCCTCGACGACGTCTGCCGAGCCGTCGTCGGTCGCCTGGTTGCTGCCCGCGAGCAGGGTGTCGTTGCCCGCGCCGCCGATCAGGATGTCGTTGCCGTTGTTGCCGACCAAAGTGTCCGCGGCGGAGCCGCCGACGAACCGGTTTGCCGCCGTGTTGCCCTGGAGGACGTTGCCGAACGAAGCCGCGCCGATCACGTTCTCCATGTTGGTGATCGTGTCGTTGCCGCCCCAGGTCCCGGTGTTCTGGGCGGCGACGGTGTTGAGGTTGATCGAGACGGTCGAAGTCGCGGCGGAATAGTCCAGCGTGTCGGAGCCGGCCGCGCCATTGTAGACGTCGTTGCCGCGCCCTTCGGTGAAGACGTTGTCGGCGCCGTCGCCGGTGACATTGTCGTTGCCGGTGCCGGTGAGCACGTTCTCGAAGCCCGAGAAGGTGTCGGCGCCGACGCCCGCGGCCACGCCGGCGGCGAGGTTGACCGTCACCGCCGCGGAGCCGCGGAAGGCCAGGGTGTCCGCGCCCGCGCCGCCGGTCATAACGTCGTTGCCGAGGCCCCCCTCGATCACGTTGGCGTTCGCGTCGCCCGTCAGGATGTCGGCGCCCGCGCCGCCCTGCAGATTCTCGATGCTGCGCAGGGTCGCGACCGCCACGCCGCCGACAGTGGCGAGAACGTCCGATGCACCGTTCAGAGCGACCTTCGCGGCGGCGAGGCCGGCGAAGGAAGCCGTGTCGCTCCCGGCGCCGCCGTCGAGCAGATCCACGGCGCCGGCCGAGTTCGCGCCCGGATTCAGCGTGTCGTCGCCCGCGCCGCCCGAAAGAATGTTGACGGCGGCGTCGCCCGTGAGGGTATCGCCATAGGCCGAGCCGAGCAGGTTCTCGAACCCGCCGAGCGTGTCCGATCCGGCATTGACCGTGTTCTGCGCCGTGCCTTGCAGGCCGAGGCTGACCGTCACGCCGGCCGCGGCGCCCGCATAGGACGCAGTGTCGACGCCGCCGCCGCCGGCCAAAGCGTCATTGCCGGAGCCGCCCTCGAGGACGTTGTCGGCGCCGTCGCCCGTCAGG
>DASWMB010000127.1:0-18753 GCA_036399955.1 Allosphingosinicella sp.
TCGCGCGCGCGCGGGCCACGGCGCGGCCGGTGGTGAGCGCAGGCGTGGCGGCCGAATAGGATGAGCTCGATGCCGCCCGTAATCACGGCCGCCGCCGCGGCACCGCTTCCGGCGGACGGCGCGCCGCCGGCGGCGGCGGCCGAGCCGATCGAGCGGCCGCGCGTCCTCGTCGTCGACGACGACGAGCGCAACCTGCTCGCGATCCGGACGGTGCTGGAGGACGTCGGCGACATCGTCGTCGCGCGCTCCGGCGAGGAGGCGCTCCGGCACCTCCTCAAGGGCGAGTTCGCGGTGATCCTGCTCGATGTCTACATGCCCGGCATCGACGGATACGAGACGGCGCAGATGATCCGCAGCCGCGAGCAGACCAAGCGCATCCCGATCGTCTTCCTCTCGGCCGTCAACAAGGAGACCGAGCACCTGATCCGCGGCTATTCGATGGGCGCGGTCGATTATGTGTTCAAGCCGGTCGATCCGATCGTGCTCCGCTCCAAGGTCGCCGTGTTCGTCGACCTGTTTGCGATGACCAGGGAGATCCAGCGCAAGGCCAAGGCCGAGCAGGCCCTGCTCGACGCCAATCTGCGCGCGAATGCCGAGCGGCTTCGGATCGAGCAGGAGCTGCGGCTCGCCGAGCAGCGCCAGGGGGCGATCATCGCCTCGCTCCCGATCATCCTCTATCTGGAAGCGATCGACGCCTCGCCGCGCGTCCCGAAGTTCGTCAGCGGCAACTTCTCGGCTCTGACCGGCTTCGAATTCGAGGAAGTCGAAGCGGCGCCGAGCCTGTGGCTCGACCGGATCCACCCGGAGGACCGCGGCCGGGTGCTTGCCGCGCTCGCAGGGCGGCCGCACGGGCGGTCGCTCTCGGTCGAATATCGCTGGCAATGCGCCGATGGCCAGTATCGCCACTTCCTCGATCAGGCGGTGCTGCTGCGCGACGGCGGCGGTGCGCCGCTCGAATATGCCGGGACCCTGCTCGACGTGACCGATCGGCGCGAGCTCGAAAGCCAGCTCGTCCAGGCGCGCAAGATGGACGCGATCGGCAAGCTGACCGGCGGCATCGCGCACGACTTCAACAACCTGCTCGCGGCCGTGCTCGGCGGCCTCGGCCTGATCGAGCGGCGGCTGCCGCTGGAGGAGGAGCATCTCAAGATCCTCAACATGACGCGGCGGGCCGCCGAGCAGGGGTCGGAGCTGGTCGGGCGCCTGCTCGCCTTCGCGCGGCGCCAGCAGCTCGAGCCGGCCTGCATCGAGCCGGAGGCGCTCGCCACCGCCGTCACCGATCTCCTCGCCCATACGCTCGGCGGCCTCGTCGAGCTCGAATGGCGGATCGACGAGGAGCCGTGGTGCGCCTTCGCCGACCAGTCGCAGCTCGAGCTCGCCTTGATGAACCTCATCATCAACGCGCGCGATGCGATGCCGGAGGGGGGCATGATCACCGTCAGCTCCGAGAATCGCACCGCCGAGGCCGACCCCGAAGGCGCGCTTGCCGCCGGCGATTATGTCGTCTTCGCGGTTTCGGACACCGGCTGCGGCATCTCGGCCGAGATCCTAGAGCAGGTGATGGAGCCGTTCTTCACGACCAAGGACGTCGGCAAGGGCACCGGCCTCGGCCTCAGCATGGTCTACGGATTCGCACGGCAGTCCGGCGGCGCCTTCCGGATCGACAGCGCGATCGGCGCGGGCACGCGCGCCGAGCTATGGCTGCCGCGGGGCCAGCGCGTGGCCAGCCCCGAACCGGCGCCGGCGGAGCCGGGCCGCGAATGCCCGCGCGCCGAGGCGCTGAAGATCCTGCTCGTCGACGATCATGACGGCGTCCGCGCCACCACCGCGGCGCTCCTGTCGGACCTCGGCCACGAGGTGGTCGAGGCCTCGGACGGGCCTGAGGTCCTCGCGATCCTGAGGGCCGCTCCCGACGATTGCGACCTTCTCATCACCGACTATGCGATGCCCCACGTCTCCGGCGCCGAGGTGATCCGCCAGGCGCGGGCGCTGCGCCCCGGCCTGCCGGCGATCATCATCACCGGCTATGCCGATGCCCAGTCCATCGCGCGGCGGCCGGACAACGTCCTCGTTCTTTCCAAGCCGTTCACGCCCGGGCATCTCGCCGCCGCGCTGCAGAGCGCGGTCGGCGACGCGCCGCCGCCGGAAACGCTCCTCAAGGCCGCCTCCTAGCCCCGATCGCTCAGCGCGGACCGCGGCCGATCGTGCCGTCGTTGAGCAGTACCTCGGCGACGTAGCGGCGGCCGGCGCTGCGGCCGAGCTGGACGAAGACGTCGACGGTCTGCCGGACATAATGGTGGACGTCCTCGCGGCTGAGGCGGGTGCCGGTCTGGAGGACGAGGAGGGCGACCTGCTCGACGGACCCCTCGGCGCTGTCGGAGTGGACGGTGGTCATCGAGCCGGGATGGCCGGTGTTGACGGCGCGGAGGAAGGCGAAGGCCTCCTCGCCGCGCAGCTCGCCGAGGATGATCCGGTCCGGCCGCATCCGGAGCGAGGCGGCGACCAGGTCGTTGGCGGTGACGTGCGCCTCGCCGAGCGCGCTGCGGGCGGCGAGGAGGCCGACCGAATTTGCGTGGCGCATGGCGAGCTCGGGCGTGTCCTCGATCAGGATCAGCCGCTCCTCGGCCGGGATCTCGCGCATCAGCGCGTTGAGGAAGGTGGTCTTGCCGGTCGAGGTGCCGCCGGAGATGAGGATGTTCCTGCGCGCCTTGACCGCGGCGGCGAGCATGCCGGCGATGTCGCCCGCCGCGAGCAGGGCGGAAAGCTCGGCGTCGCGGCCGCGGCGCTCGAGCCGTGAGCGCACCGCCGTCTCCGCCATCGCTCCGCCGGCGACATAGTCGGAGAGCGTGAGATCCGGCTCGACATGCTTGCGGATTGCGAAGGCGAGCGAGGCGCGCGTCGCCGGCGGGCCGACGACCTGGACGCGGGCGCCGTCCGGCAGCGTCGCCGAGAGCAACGGATGCTCGCGGCTGATCCCCTGGTGGGAGAGGGCGGCGATCTGGCGCGCGAGGCGGGAAAGCGTCGCCTCGTCGAGCTCCGGCGCCTCGTGGCGCTCGATCGCGCCGCCGGTCGTCTCGATCCAGATCTCGTGCGGGCGGTTGACGTAGATGTCGGTGACGTCCGGCCGCTCGAGCATGCCGGAGAGCGGCGCGAGATAGCTCCTGAGGTAGAGGCCGGGCGCGCCGGCCGCGGCCGCGTTCACCGCCGCCGGTCCGAGCCGGTGAAATCGAGGTCGCGGGCGACGAAGACGCTGATGCTGGTGCCCTGGCGGACGGTGAGCGTCGGCTGGATCTGGCGGGACTCCCCGCCGCCGCCGCCGCCGAGGGCACCGAGCGCGCCCGGGAGCAGCACCACCGGCGCGTTGGCGGCGCCGGCGGCGAGGGTGACTCCGACATCGACCACCGAGCGCATCAGCGAGCCGGCGAAGCGCTCGAAGAAGTGGCTGTTGACGTTGGCGCGGATGCCGCCGCGGCCGAGCGTGTCGGTGGACGGCGAGGCGATCGAGATGGTGACTCCGTCGGGACGGATGAGGCGCAGCCAGTTGATCAGGGCACGGCGCTGGCCGGGCTGGGCGTCAGCGCGATATTCGCCGACGAGGCGGCTGCCGCGGGGGATCAGCACCCGCGTGCCGTCGAAGCCGCGCACGTCTCGCGAGACGATGGCGCGGGCGAGGCCGGGGCGGGTGGAGTTGAACGCCGTCTCCATGACCGCCGGGATCAGGGTGCCCTGCGGCACAGTCGTCGAGCGGTTGGCGAGCGCGCCGGAGCGGGCGCGGGTGCCGGCGATGGCGCTGCCGCCGCCGCCCGCCGCTGCCGTCTCGCCGCCTCCGGTCGCGGCCGCTTCGGGAGGGGCCTGGCCGCCGGTCGTGTCGATGACGAGCGCCGGCTCGCTCGTGGCGCGGCCGGGCGAGATCGGCGGCGGGGTCTCGAGCGGGGCCGGCGGCACGGACGGCTGGGGCACGTAGACGATCTGCGGCCGCTGCGGCGGCGAAGGCGGGACGTAGATCCGCTGCGCCGGCGCCGCGATCTGCGGGACGACCACCTGCGGCTGCGGCTGGACATATTGGGGCTGCACAGGGCCGGGGACGATCAGCGGCGGCGCGGCCGCGGGAGGCGGCGCGCCGGCGGTGCCCTGGGGGAAGGCCTGCGACGGATCGTCGAGCGAGCGGCGGCGGGAATCGAGCACCGCGAAGAGGATGACGGCGGCGAGGACGGCGAGGGCGATCAGCACCGGCTTCGGCAGGCCCTGGCGCGGCAGCGCCACGACCGGGAGGACGCTCTCCTCGGCCGGCGTCGGCGCGAGCGTGCGCGGATCGGGGGTGGGCTTCCTCGCCATCAGCGGGACGCCGTCTCTGCCGCGGCCGGGGCGGGGGTCGCGGGCTGGCGGTTGCGGGCGCGGACGGCGCGGGCCGAGCGGCGGTCGATCCGGAAGACGAGGCGCTGGATCACCGAGTCGATCACGAACACATCGTCGCGCATCATGCCGTTGACGATGGTCTCCTTGCCTTCCGCGTCGAGGCCGTAGACGGCCGGGATCGAGGCGTCGCGCGGCCATTCGATGAAGGTCTGGCGGCCATCGTCGCCGATCCGGCTCGGGCGCAGGCGGCGGTCGCCGCTGAGGCGATAGCGGCCCTGGACGGGGCGCTCCGCCTCTGCGGCTTCGGCTGCGGCGGTCTGCTCCTCACCCGGCTCGGGATAGCGGAAGCGGACGGTATAAGCCATTTCGGGCGAGGGACCGTGGAGCGGGACGAGGTCGATCGCGTAGAGGCGGGCGTTGGTGATCACCGTCATGTTGGTCGTGACGCCGGCCTGGAGCGGCTTGATGAACAGCCGGTCGCCGCGGCGGTTGGCGGTGACCTGCCAGGCGCCGCTGTCGCCGACCGCGACATTCTCGATCTGCTCGTCGGGCGCGAGCTCGACGGTGAGCTGGTAGCCGGGCGCCGCCTCGAGCACTACGACCTGGTCGGCCGCATAGTCGACCGTCTGGATGCGCGGATCGCCCGGGCCCGGCTGCGGGCGCCGCTGGGCGAGCGCCGGTGCGGCGAGGAGCGCGGCGGCGAGGAGGACGGCGAGCGGCCTCAAAGCTCGACCTCGGGGCGCGGCTGCTCGGGCATCACGCGCTGCGGCGGCTGGCGGCGCTGCGGCGGCTGGACCTGGACCGGCGCGCGCTGCGGCTGCTGGCCGGGCACGACCATCGTCGGCGCCTGCTGGCCGGCGGGCGGCTGCTGCATCGCCGGCGTCTGCGCCCCGGGCGTCCCCTGTTGCTGCGGGTCGGCGGGGGCGAGCGCTTCCTGATCGCGCCGGTAGCGGACGACCTGGAAGCCGAGCGGGTTCTCGAAGCGATCCTCCTGGCTCACCGGCTCGGCTGAGAAGCGGTAGCGAAGGACGGCCACATAGGCGCCGATCGGCGCGGTCTGGCCGTCGGGCCGGCGCAGGCGCGTTTCGAAGCGGACCATGGCGACGTTGCGCGCGACCGGCGAGACGCTCTTCACATGGGTCTCGACGACAGAATTGCGCGGATAGCGGTTGAGCGGGCTCTCGGGGTTCGAGGCCTGCATCATAGCGATATACTGGGCGCGCGCCGCTTCGGCGGACCACAGCGTGACGTCGCGGTAATTGGCCTGCACCTGGTCGAAATCGTAGCTTTCCCGCTTCACCACATATTGGACGAGGAACGACTGGGTGAGCGCGGTGTCGCCGGCGATCTGCTGTGCCTCGAGCGGGCGCACCGCCTGGACGAAGCCGGTCTGCCTGTCGACCAGCAGGGTATAGGGGACGACGGTCTTGAGCGGCGCGAGCAGGATCAGCGCTCCGGCTTCGAGCAAAGCGACGGCCGAGGCGATGCCGGCGACGATCCAGGCCATCTTGCGGGACTTGCGCAGCCCCTCCTGCCGGTCGCTCGCCCAGCTCTCCGCCTCGCGATAATAGCCTTCGAGGTTTTCGCGGGATCTCTTGTTCATGACTTGCGGTCCCGCCTGATGGCGCCGCCCGAGACGCGGCCGCGGGTGCGGCGCCGCGCCGACTGGCCGAACGGCACCGCCGCGCCGGCGGCGGCGTCAGCGCGGCCGGAATGCGTGGCGGTGGGCCCCAAGGCGGCGAGCCGGGCGGCCGGAGCCGCCGGGGCGAAGGCTTCGCGGCGCTGGGTCGCGGCGACCGCTTCGGCGATGGCGATGGCGCGGGTGCGCTCGGCGCTCGCCGCCGCGGCCGGCTCCTCGCGCGCCGCGCCGGCGACGGCCGGCTGGAAGGCCGGGGCACGGATCGCGTCGGCGAAGCGGCTGGAGACGATCCGGACCGCCTGCGGGATGCGGAAGCCGTAGGCGACCTTGGCGGCCGCGACGAGGACGGCGATGAGGACGACGCCGAAGACGAGCGTCATGACGAGGAGCTCGATCGGCACGTTCGGCGTCGAGATCATCGCGCGGCGGGTGGCGATCACGCTCGCCATCCAGGGCTCCATCATCGAGAGCTGGACGCCGAGCACGATCGAGGTCGCGACCGCGCCGAAGGCGGCGCCGGCAAGGCCGCGCACCCAGCCTTCGAACAGGCCGCGCGTCGCCTCGAACAGCAGGAACAGAGCGAAGAACGGCCCCAAGGCGAGCAGCAGCCCGGCGATCAGCCGCACCGAGGCATAGGCGCCGATCGCGCCGGTGAGGTAGAGCGTGCGCGCCTGGCCCAGCATCTTGGCGTCCTGGGCCGGGTCCCAGCGGGGGCGCTGCTGGAGCTGCTGGATGCGGGCCATCTCCTGCTGCTGCTGGGCGGGTGTCAGCGCCTGGGTCGGGCCGACGATGAGGTCCGTATCGGGCGGGCGGCCGGTGCCGATCACCAGCAGCTCGGCGAGCATGTTGTCGACGCCCTGAAGGCGCGCGGTAATGCCGCCGTCGGAGCCGGGAAGGCCCGCCGGCCGGCCGATGCTGCCGGCGAGCTCGGCCGGGCCGCGCAGGCTGACGTCGTAGACGAGGGTGCGGAAGGCGGGCCAGCTCGTGGCCAGCGCAAGGACGGCGCCGATCTTGACCGCCGTCAGCACGACGTCGCGGGTGTTCGGCACCTCTCCGTAGAGCATTCGGTAGCCGAACAGGGCGATGAAGATGGTGAGGACGCCGGCGAGCGCGATCGAGACGGCCGAGCCGGGCTGGGCGAGCGCCGCCCAGCCGCCGGCGCCGATCGACTGCGCCTGGCAATCGACCATCCAGAGGACGCGGCGCAGGAACTCGGTCTCCGGGTAGAAGGCCGGGCAGGAGCCGAACATCAGGCGCGCTCCAGGAGGCGCGGGATCCAGGTCTCCGGATCGTCGCCGCTCTCGGCGCGGATCTCGTCTAGCAGGCGCACGGTGCGCTCGCGGCCGGAGAGGATGGTGAGGAGGTCGCGCTCGCCGGTGAGGTTGAGGCGGGCGACGACGCTGTCGGCGCCATGCTTGACGAGGAAGCAGTGAGCATCGTCCGGCAGCGTCCGGACCAGCTCATATTCGTGCGGGGTGAGGCCGAAGCCGTCGATATAGTCCGCGGCTCGGGCCTTGGGGTTCGCCATGAAGATCTGGGTCGCCGCCTGCTCGATGATCGCGCTGGCGATCCGGCTCTCGAGTGCGTCCTGGGCGCTCTGCGTGGCGAAGCCGACGATGCCGTTCCTTTTCCGGATCGTCTTCTCCCAATCCTTGATCCGGCGCACGAAGACGTCGTCGTCCAGCGCCTTCCAGCCCTCGTCGACGACGACGATGGCGGCGGTGCCGTCGAGCCGCTCCTCGACGCGGTGGAAGAGGTACATCATCGCCGGGCTGCGGAGCGCCGGATCGTCGAGGATCTGGGTCATGTCGAAGCCCACCGTCTCCGCCGCGAGATCGGTGAGGTCCTCCTCATTGTCGAACAGCCAGGCATGCTCACCCTCGCCCCACCAGGGCCTGAGGCGTGACCAGAGATCGGCGGCGTGCGGGCGGTGGCCGCCGCGGAACAGCTCGGCGAGGTGGCGCAGGCGCCGGTTGCTGCGCGGCTGGGCAAAATTGGCGTCGAGAGCATCCTTGATCCGGCCGAGCTCGTCGACGTCCGTCGTGCCGGCGAGCAAAGCGAGCCAGTCGATCAGGAACTGGCGGTTGGCGGGCGTGTCCGCGAGCTGGAGCGGATTGAGGCCCGACGGGTCGCCGGGGCGGAGCACGTCGTAGCGGCCGCCGATGGCGCGGATGAACAGCTCGGCACCGCGATCCTTGTCGAAGAAGACGATCCGCGGCCGGTACTTGCGCGCCTGGGCGAGGAGGAAATTGAGCACGACCGTCTTGCCGGAGCCCGAGGGGCCGATGACGGTGAAGTTGCCGAGGTCGCCCTGGTGGAAGTTGAAATAATAGGGGCCGGCGGCGGTCGTCTCGAGCAGGGTCACCGCCTCGCCCCAGTGATTGCCGTCGGCGAGCCCTTGCGGGAAGTTGTGGCCGCTCGCCAGCGAGCTGAAGTTCGCCGTCGAGACCAGAGCGCGGCGGGCGATATATTTGAAGTTGCCCGGGAACTGCGCCCAGAAGGTCGGCTCGAGCGCGATCTCCTCGCGCACCGCGATGATGCCGAGATCGGCGAGCGCGGCCTGGATTTCGGCGGCGCCCTCGTCGACCCGCTGCGGGCTTTCGGCGTGAATGGCGATCGACATGTGATGCTCGCCGAAGGCGGCGCGGCCGGCGGCGACGTCGTCCTTGGCGCCGACCAGCTCGGCGCGAAGGCTGAGCGCCTCGTCCTCGGCCGAGCGCATGCGGCGCAGCGCGAGGTTCATGCCCGACAGCGTCTGCTGCCGCTCGACGAAGCCGAAGGACTGCGAGATCGTCATCTCGTAGGGGAGGCGGAGGAGATCGTCGAACATGCCGGGCTCGGTCCGCGCCGGATAGTCCTTGATCGAGATCATCGCCTGGAAGCTGCGCGGCGTCGCGCCGGCGCGGCCGAGCTCGACCGTCTCCTGGCCGAAGCTCACCCGGCGATAGGGGAGATAGTCGCCGAGGTCCTGGCTCGGCAGCAGGACCGGGCGGGTCTCGCCGTTGAACAGGGTCGAGAAGAATTCGAGCGGCTCGGAGCAGGGGCCGAAGGGCGTCTCGTAGACTCCGAGCAGGCGCGGGCCGTAGCTGCCGAGCGCGGCCATCAGCGCGTCGCGGGCGCCGGCGAGCTGGCGCAGCTCGTAGCCGACGTTCGAATCGTTGCTCTTGGTCGCGCGGCCGAGCATGCCGCGCACCCGCTCGGCGAGGCCGACCTTCCCCTGGAGCGGGCGGCGGACGAGGGTGAGGAAGAGGTCGTTGACGTAGAGCTGCTTGGCGGCAAGGCGGGCCCGCCACGCTTCGTCGAGGGTCTTCGAGAACGCGTCGCCATAATCGGCGGAGAGCTCGGGCTCGACCCGGCGACGGACGATATGGTGGTAGAGGGCGAAGCGGGACGAGCCCACCGCCTGCATCATCGCGTCGCGCAGGCGCTTCCGGTAGTTGATCTCGTCAGTGTCGGCGGTCTCGAACAGGAGGCCGCGCAGGTGGATCACCTGCATGAGGAGGCCGTCGCGGGTCTCGATCGTCACGTCGTCGACGTGGCGCGCATAAGGGAGGTGCCGGCCGACCCGCTGCTCGCGCGCGGCCGTCCTCGGATCGGCGTTCAGGGTCGGTAGGAGTTGCATTTCCACACCGAATGATTCTTGACGCGGGGGCAGCGGCGGACCCGGGTCAGCCAGAGATCGAAGAAGCGCGGCTCGCGCACGCAAAGGATCGCGCCGGCCGCGTGGACCAGGAGCGCGACGAGCAGCACCCAGGCCGAGCGGAAGACGAGGAACAGCTCGGTCGCGAGCACGGCGTTGACGATGAAATAGGAGTAGGTGACGCCGGCGAACATCTGCGGCCGCGTGAGCGCCGTGAACACCGGATCCTGCTCCATGCGGCTCATCGACTAGCGCCCCATGCTCGCGGTCGACTGGATGCCGGCGACGATGCTGGCGGCGCCGAACAGGATGAAGCAGCCGAGGATGACGACGGCGCCGTAGCGCCAGTTGATCCGGCCGGTGAGCATCAGGAAGCCGACCGAGGCGACGGCGATGACGGCGACGACGGTGGCGATGGTCCCGAGCAAAGTGCCTTCGAGCCAGCGCACGGCGGCGACGATCACGCCCGAGCCGGCGGGATCGGACAGCTCCTGAGCCGCCGCCGCCGTCGAGATCAGCCCCGCGCCGAGCGCCGATGCGCGCGCCGCGAGCCGCTTCCAAACCGAATGCACGTCCCGGTCCCCCTCACCCCCGAGTGATTCCCTCAATGGCGATAGTGCGCCTTCGCGCGCCACTTGCCAATATATTCAAGCTCTTCTCGCCGCGCCGTGCGGCCCGTTCGGCTGCCGCGCGCGGTCGAGGCGCTCAGTTGAAGATCGCGACCAGCCGGGTCCTGCCGCCGTCCGTGGCAGGCGAGCCGAGCAGGACCGGCAGCGGCGCGTCGTTGCCGCGGGCGATCCAGGAGGTCGAATTGCCCTCGGGCGCGCGGCCGGCCGGCGCCTCGAAGGTGACCGCGAAGCCGCGGCGGCGCGACGCACCGGTACGCGCACCGGCGGCGACGAGCGGCTCGACCTTGACGAGCCTCAGCGGCGCGCCGGCGGCGCCTGCGAGGCGGAAGCGTTCGCCGACGAGCGCGCTCCAATCGGCGATGCCGGCGTGGGCGAGATCACGGCCCGCGGGCGAAGCGGCGGCGGCCGGCAGCGCGAGTCGCGGCGCCGCTTCGGCGGCGGCGCCGACCGCGCCGACGGAAAGCGCGGCGAGCATGCTGCGGCGCGACAGCACCGTCAGGTCGGCTGGATTGGTCACGATGTCCCCCCTTCGGCGTCGATGAAGACGCGAAACCCGGAGCCTTTGTAACGACTAAGCCTATCCGGCGATAGGTCCGAAATGGATTCGATTAGGAGGCGGCCCCCTCAGGAGCCGAATTTGACAGCAGCGAACCTCGGTGGAACAAGGAAGCATGCTCAAAGCTCTCTTTCGCGTTCTGAACATTCACTGCGTCCGGCGCTGGCTGGGGCGGCTCGCAGGGGCGGCCGCGGCGCACGTCGCGGGAGGCGAAGACGCCCTGTCGCAAAGCAGCGGAGTGTCACAGAGACTTTTTTCAGCCCTGCGGGCGGGCGGGCCAGCGGCTGGCATCGGCGAGCTCGAGCCGGGCGAACGCATTCTCGTCGAGATCGGTCTGGATCCCGCCCGGTGCCGCGCGGACCGCCTTCCAGGGCAGGATGTGGAGCGCGGCGCCGAGCGCGCCCGCCTGGCCGGCGCTGACGACGAGATAGGAGACCTTGCCCTCGTCGCAGGTCGCCATCGCGTCGACTGTGCTGCCGAGAACCTTGCCGTCCGGGCCGGCGACGCTCGCGCTGACCAGCGTCGAGACGGGGAAGAGGGTGGGGCCGTCGCGCCGCTCGCTCTTCTCCGCGGCGGCGCGGGCCCAGTCGTCGAAGCGGGCGCGGCGGATCAGCCAGCGCCAGATGCCGAACAGGTTGACGGCGGTGAGCGCGAGATTCTGCCAGAGCAGGTTGGGCTGGTCGGTCGCATGGCCGTAGGCGGTCCAGGCGACCGAGCCGAATGTGAAGATGACGAAGCCCCAGCCGGTCACCCGCGCGCCGAGATTGGCGGCGGTGACGCAGGCGGCGAGCATGGTCATGATCGGCGCGATCCAGCCGGCGATTTCGCCCATTTTCGTAAATTCCTGACGTGGCCTCAGCCCCGCCAACTCCGCGGCCGGGGCGGCCGTTCCGCCGCGGCTCAGTCGGCGGCGAGCTTGCGGCGGCGGCGGCGCGGGGTCCAGCCGCAGCGGGGGCAGCAGCCGCCTGTAAGGTCGGCATGGATACCGAACGGGCGCGGCCTCGAGCAGAAGGCGACGGGAAAGAGGAGCGGACGGAGCGCTTCGGCGGCATCGGACGGGGCCGGGCAGAAGTCGCCGCTCAGGTCCCTCGCGAACGCATCGTCCATGCCGTCCCCCCGGCCATTGTCCCCGCCGCGGAAGCTGCGCCGGACAGCGGCGCCCGTCAATCGTGTCGGCGGTGAAATATTGACGCGGACCGGCTGCGCGGCGGTCGCGCGGCGGTTTGCATGGGGCGGGCGCGGCTGTAACGTCGCGCGCGATGGCCAGCCTGCCGCATCCCCTCGCCGCGCCGCCTTCCTGGGACGAGGGAGCGCTCGCCTTCCTGACCTGGCCGGTGCCGCCGGATGCCTTCGTTCGCGACCGTTACGAGCGGGAGCCGCTGGTCAATGCCGGCGGAGAGCCGGGGCGGTTCGCGGCGCTGCTGAGCCTCGAGCGGGTCGACAGGTTCGTCGCGGAGGCGGATCTGCGCGGGCCGATGCTGCTCCTCGCCAACCACCAGTCGCCGGTGGCGCGGGACGACTATGTCGATGCCGACGGGCGGATCGACGCCACCGCGGTGGCCCGCGAATATGGGCGCGGCTCGACGATCGTCCTCAACGAGCTCCACGAATCGGTGCCGGAGCTCGGCGCCTTCTGCCGCGCGGTCGAGGAAGCCTTTTCCGCGCAGGTGACGACCAACGTCTATCTGACGCCGCCGGGGAATCAGGGCTTCCCGCCGCATTACGACAATCACGACGTGTTCGTGCTCCAGGTCTCCGGGAGGAAGCGCTGGCGGCTGTGGGAGACTGCGGTCGAGACGCCCTATCGCGGCGAGCGGTTCGAGGAGAGCGGCTTCGTGCCGGAGCGGGTGAGCCGCGAGTTCGTGCTCGGGCCGGGCGACAGCGCGTACATCCCGCGCGGGGTGATGCACGATGCCCAGAACGAGGAGGCCGAGAATGAGGGCGGCGATCCGTCGCTCCACATCACGGTCGGGCTGTTCACCAAAAAATGGGCGGAGCTGGTGCTGGAGGCGGTCTCCGAGCTGGCGCTGGCCGAGCCCGAATTCCGTCGCTCGCTGCCGCCGGGCTTCGCGACGCGCGAGTTCGACCGCGAGGAGGCGCGGCGGCGGTTCGAGCGGCTGACCGCGGCGGTCGGCGCGCGGGCGGAGATGGACGGCGCCTTCGACCTCCTCACCGACGGCTTCCTGCGCGGCCGGCGGGCCGACGTCGCCGGCGTGATCCGGCACGGGCCGGCGCAGGCGGACGATCGCTTCCGCCGGCGCCGGCACCTGCCATGGAGCGTCGCCGAGGACGAGGAGGGGCGGATCGTGCTGGTCGGCCCGGGCGGCGACCTGGTCTTCGAGGCCGAAGCCGGCGACTCGATCGAGCGGGCGCTTTCGGGCGAGGCGTTCGGGCTCGGCGACCTGCCGGGCGCGAGCGGCGACGCTGTGCTCGAGCTTCTCTGGAGCCACGGCTGGCTGGAGCGCGTCGCCGGCGCCTGATACGAAAAAGCCCCGGTTCGCACCGGGGCTCCTTCGCTCAGCGCGGCGCGCCGATCAGCGGCGGCAGCCGTAGCCGGGGCGGTCGCTCGGGTCGCGATTGGTGACGCCGTTGCGGCCGTTGCCGGGCCGGTCGCCGGGATCGCGGTTGGTGACGCCGGTCGCACAGCCGCCGCGGCCGCCGCCGCCGCCACCGCCACCGCCACCGGCAGGGCGGCCATAGCCTTGCCGGTCGTTCGGATCGTTGTTGCTGACGCCGGTGCGGCCGAAGCCGGGGCGATCGGACGGATCGCGGTTGGTGGCGCCGGTGCGGCCGTTGCCGCGCGGGTCGCCGGGATCGTTATTGGAGCGACCGGTCTGGGCCGTGGCGGTCTCGGCGGCGACGGTGATCGCGGCCGCGCCGACGACGGCGCCGCCGACGACGCTGGTCATGAACGACCGGCGGCTGACTTTCCTGGTGGGCTTCACGCTCTCTTCCTCCCTGTTCACGCGAGCGGAAGAGCCTCTGCGCCCCCCTTTGCCGCGTCCGGAAGGGAGCGTAACCGTTTCCGGTCCGGTCCGAAACCCCGAAAAGTCGCGCATATCCGTCCCATTTTCGGCGAGGTCGTCAGGAAAAGGGGCCGCCGGCGCGACTGCCGGCGGCCCCCCGACTGAGGAGCGAGGGAGAGGCTCCTCAGAAGATGAAGTCGGCCAGGGTCATGTCGAGCGGCCGCGCGATCTCGATCTGGAAGTCGGCGATGCCGTCGCCGCCGACGTCGCCTTCGATGAAGGTCGCGGTGAGGGACCGGCTGTAGCGCAGCTGCGGACCCTCGCCGGTGAACGCCGCCTGGCCGACGAACGTCCAGTTGGTTCCGATCGCGTGGATGTCGATCGCATCGACGCCCTTCTCGAAATCGAGGATCCTGTCGCGTGCCGCCGGATTGCTCTCCTCGGCCGTCTCGATCCGGAACCAGTCGGCGCCGGCGCCGCCTGCGAGCAGGTCGCGGCCGAGCCCGCCGACGAGGACGTCGTTGCCGTCGCCGCCGCTGAGCGTGTCGCCGCCGTCGAGGCCGTAGATCTCGTCATGGCCCGCGAGCCCGTTGATCGTGTCGGCGCCGCCGGTCCCGTAGAGTTCGTCCGAGCCCGAGCTGGCGACGCCGTTCAGGCCGACGAAGTCGAGCCGGTCGAGCTCGTGGACGCCGGCAAGCTCGATCTGGAGATCGCCGATCCGGTCGCCGTTGCGGTCGAGCTCGACGATCGTCTGGTCGGTGAGCACGACCGCCCGAACCTGGCCGGCGACGCCGCTGAACATCTGGCTGCCGATGAAGCCCTTGCCGCCCGCGGGCGTGAGGTCGATGCGGTCGCCCTCGGCGAAGTCGAGGATGAGGTCGCGGCCGATCGCGCCGACGGGGCTTTCGGAGGCGAACATGTAGCCGAAGACGTCGTTGCCGGCGCCGCCGCTGAGCGAGTCCTTGCCGTCGCCGCCGACCAGGAGGTCGTCGCCCGCCCCGCCGACGATGGTGTCGGCGCCGCCGAGGCCCCAGAGGTTGTTGGCGACGTCGTTGCCGGTGATCTTGTCGCTGCCGCTGCCGCCCGTCGCGTTCTCGATGGTGACGCCGTTGGCGATGGTGAAGCCGCCATAGATGCCGAAGGCGTAGGACATGAAGCCGCCGCCGCCATGCTCATATTGGAGCGTCGCCGGGCGGAGATCGATGACCGCATCGCGGGCGCCGCCATAGGAGATGGTGTCGAGGCCGCCGGCGTCCCAGATCGATTCGTACATCGTGCCGTGGGCGTTGACGTCCTTCAGCGTGTAGAAATTGTCGCCGGTCGCCCACTCCTCGTTGACGCCGTATTTGTCCTGGATCGCGGCGATGTCGAAGGCCATCAGGCCGGAGATGTAGCCGTAGCCGGAGCTCTGGCTCGCCTGGCCGTAAGGCGATTTTTCCCAGCCGAAATTATAGGACATCATCGTGTGGATGCCCTGGTTGAGGTCGTGCGCGCCGTACGTCCAGGAGAGCGTGCCGTTGGAGACGACGCCTTCCATGACGCCGGAGCGGCCGCCATTGTCGTGCGGGTGGGCGAGGCCGTGGCCGTGGCCGAGCTCGTGGACGAGGGTGATGAAGCTGAAGCCGCCGGGCCTCAGATTGTCGGCGTTCCAGCCGGGGCCGTTGCGGTTGAACTCGGCCTGGCCCTCGTTGGTCGTCCCGGGAGGGCTCATGCGGCCGAGGATGCCGACCTCGGGAGTGCCGTCATAGGTGATGAAGATGAAGTCCGCCTCGGCCTTGTCGTGGACCTCGACATAGACGAGGTCGGCGACCTCCTCATATTTCCCCATCGCGGCTTCGAAGGCGGAGATCTCGAAGTCGCGGAAGCCGGAGGCGACCATGTTGGTGAGCACGTCGTTCGCCGGATCCTCGCTGAGGAAGACCTCGCCCTGCTTGGCGAAATAGTAATAGACGACGTTCTTGCCCTGGATTCCCTCCTCGTTGTAGCCGACGCCGGTATAGGCGTTGCCGGTCTGGCGCGGGCCTTCCGCGCCGTCCGGGTTGCGCGAGGTGCGGTCGATCTGGGTGCCCCAGTCGATCGCGTAGAGCGGCTCGTCGGGGTCGTAGAAGGGGTCCCAGCCCTCGACCGTCAGCTTGTAGTCGCCGACGGCCTCGCCGGCGAAGGGATCGCCGTTCACATAATTGGCGGTGCGGGCGTTGATATAATAGGTGCCGCTCGCGTTCGGGATGAAGTCGAGCTGCGCGTTGACGGTGGTGGTGACGAGGCCGCCCGGCATCGATCCGCCGGATGTTCCGGTGGCGACGAGGCGCCCGGACGGGTCGTAGATTTCGAAATGATTGTCGGCGAGCGGCACGCCGCTCGGGCCGCCGGTGACGAAGGACTGGTTGATCCGGTAGACGTTCCCGGCCGTCATCTCGATCCTGTAGAAGTCCTGGTCGCCGGGCGCGTCGATCGTGGAGACGACGGGACGGCCGTTGGCGACGATGGTCGAGGTCGTGCCGAGATCGTTCGCGACCGTGTCGGTCGTCGTCAGGAAGATGCTCTGCGACGGCGGCTGCTCCGGCGGCGTCCCGTCGGCCGGCTGGTTCTTGTTCACGAACAGCTCGTAATCGCCGACATAGTGGCCGGCGCCGCCGTTGATGCCCTGCTCGTCATAGGATTTGGCGTTGATGTAGAAGATGCCCGAATAGGGCGCGGTGTAGGTGGTGAGGGCGTCGTAGCCGGTGTTGACCGAGTTGTGCGTGCTGACGCCGTCGCCGTCGACGCTGGTGAGGAGCTTGCCCGCCGCATCGCGGATCTCGAAATAGGCATCGAGCAGCGGGACCGCGTTGGGCCCGCCATATTTGGCGTACATGCCGATGTCGTATTTCTGCCCGCCGACGAGCTCGACCCGGAAATAGTCCTGGTCGCCCAGCGTCTCGAGCGTGCCGACCGTCGGCGCCGCGCCGACGACGAGAGTGTGCGTGGTGCCGATATCGTCCGCCACCGGGTCGTTGCCCCCGATGGTGCCGGACGCGGTCTGCGTCGCGAGCGGCACGAAGGCGATGCCGAGATCGGTCTCCGCCGCGTGATAATGGCTCGCCACGAAACCCATGGCGCTCGTCCAGCCGTTGCGCACGAGCGGCCCGTTCATATCGCAAGTCCAGCACATGATCTGCATCTCCCTCTCATGCCCCTCGCCGCACGGGCGGAGCGACTAACGCGTCGGTACTTCGGACACAACAACGAAGCGCGCTATTAACTGCGCTTTTACACTGTAAATGTGGGATTTACGCAAGAACTGACAGGAAACGTTACTTAGGCGCGCAAACTCTCCCGGGGGCGAGTAGTTCCGCTGCCGTCATTAACGACGGGGCCGAGCCGGAAAAATTTTGGACGGGGCAGAAGCGCAACATCGCGGGGCTTCCGAAGCCGCTCCCGAGAGCGGCTGTTCCAGGTTGCTGAGACAAAAGCGGCGAATTGCGCCTGAGAATTCATCGTAATCGCCGACCCTGCCGCGCATTTGCAGACACTTACCTGTTCTTGTCTTCGCCAAACCGACCGTGCAGGATGGAGTCTTGAGGTCGCGGCCCTGGTTGCGGGAGTCGCGGCCGCCGGGGGGTGCGAGGGGTGGATCAGGACGAGGGACCGACGGCGCGGCCGGATGCGGCGCTTGCCTGCTTTCTGCTGCTTGCCAAGTTCCTCGGCGTGCCGGCCGACGCGCAGCAGATCGCGCACGACCGCGGCAAGGGCGACGAGCCCTATTCGCTCGAGGACCTCTCCCGCACCGCCAGGAAGCTCGGCCTCGTCAGCCGCATCCGCCGCTGCGGCGCGGACGAGCTCGCCAGCATGCCGCTGCCCGCGCTCGCCCCGCTGGCCGACGGCGACGCCGCGATCCTCCTCAAGGTCGAGGACGGATCGGACGAGCCGCGCATCCTCGTCCAGCATGGCGACCGCGAGCGGCCCGACATCTGGACCGCGGCCGAGCTCAGGGAGCGCTTCACCGGGCGGATCCTCCTCATGACCGCGCGCGACCGCGTCGCCGGCGAGGCGCGGCCGTTCGACATCAGCTGGTTCATCCCGGCGCTGGTCAAGTACAGGAAGCCGCGGCGCGACGTCCTCATCGCCTCGTACTTCGTCCAGGTGATGGCGCTCGTCTCGCCGATCTTCTTCCAGGTCGTGATCGACAAGGTGCTGGTCCACCATTCGCTGACCACGCTCGACGTCCTCGCCTTCGGCCTCGCCGTGGTCCTGATCTGGGAAACGGCGCTCTCGGGCCTTCGCAACTGGCTGTTCGCCCACAGCACGAACCGCGTCGACGCCGAGCTCAGCGCGCGCATGTTCCGCCACCTCCTCAACCTGCCGCTCTCCTATTTCGAATCGCGCCGCGTCGGCGACAGCGTGGCGCGGGTGCGCGAGCTGGAGCGGATCCGCGAGTTCCTGACGTCGAACGCGGTGACGGTGGTGATCGACCTCCTGTTCACCGTCGTCTTCTTCGCCGTGATGTACCTCTACAGCCCGTTCCTCACCCTGATCGTGCTGCTCTCGATCCCCGTCTACGCCCTGATCTCGATCCTGATCACGCCGCCGCTGCGCGCCCGGCTCGACGAGAAGTTCCGCCGCGGCGCCGAGAACCAGGCCTTCCTCGTCGAGACGGTGACCGGCATCGGCACGCTGAAGGCGATGGCGGTCGAGCCGCAGATGCGGGAAAAGTGGGAGAAGCAGTTCGCCGGCTATACGCAGACCGGCTTCCAGGTCGCCAAGCTCGCCAACTGGGGCAACCACCTGATCCAGGTCGTCTCCAAGCTGACCACGGTGGCGATCCTCTACTGGGGCGCCAAGGCCGTGATCGCGGGCGACCTCACGGTGGGCGCGCTCGTCGCCTTCAACATGCTCTCCGGCCGGGTCGCGGCGCCGATCCTCCGGCTCTCTCAGCTCTGGCAGGAGTTCCAGCAGGTCCGGATCTCGGTCGACCGGCTCGGCGACGT
>DASWMB010000128.1:0-5357 GCA_036399955.1 Allosphingosinicella sp.
CCACCATCGACAGCGCCAACGGCTTCGAGCGGTCGGCCGAGGATGCCGATATCCCGCAGTTCATCGAGATGTTCCGCTCCTTCGCGGGCGAGCGGCGCCAGGTCGTCGGCATGCTCCAGCAGCATGTGAGGAAGCTCGGCGGCACGCCGAACGACGACGGGTCGCTCAAGGCCGACCTCCACCGCCGCTTCGTCGACCTGCGCGACGCCATTTCGAAGGGCGGCGACCAGGAGATCATCGAGGAAGTCGAGCGCGGCGAGGACTATCTCAAGGGCAAGTACGACACCGCGCTCGCCGACACCGGCCTCTCGGCCGAGACGCTCGAGGTCATCCGCGAGGCCTATCAGTCCGTCCGCGCCGGCCACGATCGGGCCGCGGCGCTGAAGCACGGAATGCAGGGCGCGACCACGCACTGAGCAAAACCTCCCCCTCCCGCCTGCGGGAGGGGATCGAGGGGAGGGCCTGTTGAAGGCAGTTGCCGACGCCGCTGACAGCCCCTCCCCCTGACCCCCTCCCGGGAGCGGGAGGGGGGTTTTCGCTCTTCCCCCGTCGGCGCGATTGGCTATGGCTCGGCGCGCCACGCCTGCAGGAGAGATGAGCCGATGCGCCTCGCCACCTTCGCCGCTCTCGCGTCCGCCCTCCTCGCCGGCGCCGCCGTCACCACCGCCCAGCCGCCCGTCCCGCCGCCCACCGGCGTGCTTGGCGACCCGCAGCAGCAGCAGGCGCCGGTCACGATCATCCACGCCGGCACCCTCCTTGACCGCCCCGGCCGCGCCCCCCGGCGCAACGCCAGCATCGTCGTCCGCGGCAACCGGATCGAGAGCGTCCAGGACGGCTTCGTCCCCGTCCCTGCCGGCGGCCGCCTGATCGACCTTCGCGACCGCTTCGTGCTGCCGGGGCTGATCGACAGCCACGTCCACCTCACCTCCGACCGCGCCGGCGTCGAGGGCCAGCTCGCCGGCATCACCGAATCGACGGCGCTGCGCGCCTACGAGGCCGCCTGGAACGCCCAGAAGACGCTGCAGGCGGGCTTCACCACCGTCCGAAACCTGGGCTCCGAGGACGGCGTCACCCTGGGCCTGCGCGATGCGATCGCCCGCGGCTGGGGCGTCGGGCCGCGCATCGTCGACGCGGGCTCCGGCATCTCGGCGACCACCGGCCACATGGACCCGACCCTCGGCATGCGCGAGGAATTCCACGAGGCGCTGCGGGCGGGAATGACCACCTGCGACGGCGCCGACGATTGCCGCCGCGCGGTCCGCCGCCAGATCGCCCGCGGAGTGGACGTCATCAAGATCGCGACCACCGGCGGCGTCAACAGCCGCATCGGCCTCGGCCTCGGCGCGCAGATGTTCGAGGACGAAGTCCGCGCGGTGGTCGAGACG
The DNA here is from genome assembly GCA_036399955.1 of Allosphingosinicella sp. Taxonomy (GTDB): domain Bacteria; phylum Pseudomonadota; class Alphaproteobacteria; order Sphingomonadales; family Sphingomonadaceae; genus Allosphingosinicella. The sequence goes on from DASWMB010000128.1 coordinate 1,386, forward strand.
GCGCATCTCTACGGCAGGAAGGTGGCGGTCCACGCCCACGGCGCCGACGGCGTCAACCTGGCATTGCGCGCCGGCGCCGATTCGATCGAGCACGGGACGCTGATCGACGACGAGAGCCTGCGCCTGTTCCGCTCCGGCCGCGCCTATCTCGTGCCGACGCTCTCGACCGTGAACGGCTATCTCGAGCGGCTCAGGACCAACCCCAACGCCTATACGGGCGAGGTCCGCCAGAAGATCGAGTGGCGGATCTCGATCACCGGCCAGAACCTGCGCCGCGCCGTGCCCGCGGGCGTCCGCATCGCCTTCGGCACCGACGCCGGCGTCTCGATGCACGGCCGCAACGCCGACGAGTTCGCTTTGATGGTCCAGCACGGCATGACGCCGATGCAGGCGCTCGTCGCCGCCACCGTCAACGCCGCCGACCTCCTCGGCCTCGCCGCCGAGATCGGCACGATCGAAGCCGGCAAGGCCGCCGACATCGTCGCCGTCGCCGGCGACCCGCTCGCCGATGTGGGCGCGATGCGCGACACCCGATTCGTGATGCGCGCCGGGCGGGTCCACAGGGAAGACCGGTGATGGTCCTTCGAGACGGCGTTTCGCCAAGCTCAACGCCTCCTCAGGATGAGCGAGGGTGAGCCCCTCGACGCGATCATCCTGAGGAGTGGCTGAGCCTGTCGAAGCCACGTCTCGAAGGACCCGAAGAACAGAAGGACAGGAGCCGACATGAACTTCCACCTCGACCGCCGCCAGTTCCTGCTCGGCTCTGCCGCCGCCGGCGCTTTCGCGCTTTCCGGCTGCGCCACGTCCGGCCAGCCGCGCACGGCCTCCGCCCGGGCGCGGGCGCTCTACGATCAGATCTTCGAGTCGATGCTTCAGGCGGCGCCCGAGATGGCGACCGGGCTCGGCCTCGACACCGGCGAGCGGGCCCATCTCAAGCACCGGCTCTCCGACGAAAGCCGCGCGGGCAAGATGGGCTCCTACCAGCCGATGATCGACGCCCTGCCGCGGCTGCGGCGGATCGACCGCGCAGCCCTCTCCGGCCAGGAGCGCGCCTGGATCGACACCGTCATCTGGGTCGGCGAGCGCGTCCAGTCCTTCGAGCAGTTCGCTTATGGGGGTGTCGGCGGCTATTCCTATCCGGTCCCCTACGTCCTGACGCAGCTCACCGGCTCCTATCAGGACGTCCCCGATTTCCTCGACAGCCAGCACAAGATCGAGACCCGGGACGACGCCGACGCCTATGTCTCGCGGCTCCAGGCCTTCGCGCGGAACATCGAATATGAGGTCGAGCACGCCCGCGCCGATGCCGGCCGCGGCGTCGTCCCGCCCGCCTACATCATCGACAAGGCGCTGACCCAGACCCGCTCCCTGCGCGGCGAGGGCGCGGCCGAGTCCGGGCTCGTCCAGTCGCTCGTCCGCCGCACACGGGAGAAGAACATCCCCGGCGACTGGGCGACCGCGGCGACGGCCGTGCTCGAAGGGCGCATCCACCCGGCCCTCGACCGGCAGATCGCGGTGCTGACCGAGCTGCGCCGCGGCGCCGGCACCGCGCCGGGCGCCGGGCGGCTCCCCAATGGCGAGACCTTCTACGCCAATGCGCTGCGCTTCCACACCTCGACCACGCTGACGCCCGATGAGGCGCACGAGATCGGCGTGCGCCAGGTCGCAGAGCTCAGCGCCGAGGCCGATCCCCTGCTCCGCGCCGAGGGACTGACCCAAAGCAGCGTCGGCGCCCGCCTCACCGCGCTCGGCCAGCAGGAGCGCTTCCTCTATCCGAACACCGACGCGGGGCGGCAGCAGCTGCTCGGCGACTTGAACCGCCAGATGGAGGCGGTGCGCGCCCGGATGCCGGAGGTGTTCCGCACCATCCCGCGCTCGCCGATGGAGGTGAAGCGCGTGCCCCCGGCGATCGAGCTCGGCGCGCCCCGCGGCTATGCGCAGGGGCCGAGCCTCGATGGCTCCCGCCCGGGCGCCTATTACATCAACCTCGTCGACACCCGGATCTGGCCGAAGTGGGCGCTGCCGACGCTCACCTATCACGAATCGATCCCGGGCCATCTCTGGCAGGGCTCGATCGTCATCGAGAACCAGTCGATCCCGCTCCTCGTCCGCAACATCGGCATCCCGGCCTATGGCGAGGGCTGGGGCCTCTATGCCGAGCAGCTCGGCGACGAGATCGGCATGTACCGCGACTTCCCGGCGGGCCGGATCGGCATGCTCCAGTCCTTCCTCTACCGCGCTGCGCGGATCGTCGTCGATACGGGCATGCACGCCAAGGGCTGGCAGCGCGACCAGGCGATCCGCTACTTCGCCGACAATGTCGGGCTCAATCCGATCGCGGCGGAGAGCGAGATCGACCGCTACATCGTCTGGCCGGGACAGGCGGCGAGCTACAAGCTCGGCCACAACGAGTTCGTGCGGCTGCGCGAGCAGGCGCGGGCGCGGCTCGGGGCCCGGTTCGACCTCAAGGGCTTCCACGATGCCGTCCTCCTCAACGGCGACATGCCGCTCGAGGTACTGGCGACGGTGGTCGGCGCCTGGACGGAGCAGCAGCCGCGGGGCTGAACCGGCGGAAGGTTCGGAAGGTTCGGCTGGTGAAAAAATCCTTTCGATCGATACGGCGGAACTGATCGGTTGGCTCGATCAATCCGCCAATGCGGAAGAAGCCACGAGCGTCATGGCGGGAAGAAAAGACGCGATTCGGCCATTTCAGAACATAGCATGAACTGGGTCTGATCGCAAGTCGGCGGGCGCAGGGTGCGTGAACGACGTGAGAGCGGGTGCGCGGCGTGCCCTCACCCTCCCACCCGCCTTCGCTGAGGCTACGGCGGGCGGGCCCCTCCCTCTCCCCTGCAGGGAGAGGGATTTGCGCTTGCATGATTATGCAGTTTTCTGCATATGCGCGCAATGTTTCAGGCTGCGATCCTCGGTGCGTCTGGCTTCGTCGGAGCGGAATTGCTCCGGCTGCTCGACGCGCACCCGCATATTCATGCACCGCGGCTGTTCGGCGACAGCCAGGCGGGGCAGGCGCTCGGCGACGTCCACGCGCACCTCGCGCCCGCTTATCCGGGAGCAGTGGTCGAGCGTTACGAGCCGGCGATGCTCGACGGCGCCGACCTCGTCTTCGCCGCTTTGCCCCACGGCCACAGCCAGCGCATCGCGCCGGAGATCCTCGATCGCGGCATCGCCTTCGTCGATCTCGGCGCCGACTTCCGGCTCGACAGCGCCGAGGACTATGCCCGCTGGTACAAGGAGGAGCACCAGGCGCCGGACCTGCTCGGCCGCTTCGTCTACGGCATTCCCGAGCTCCACCGCGAGCGCATCGCGGGCGCGAAGGCGGTGGCCGCGGCAGGCTGCTATGCGACCTCGGCGATCCTCGCGCTCCGGCCGCTCCTCGACCTGATCGAGCCGGGCTCGATCGTCGTCGACGCCGCCTCGGGCGTCTCGGGCGCCGGCAAGGGGCTGAAGGACGAGACGCACTTCAACACGGTCGACGAGAATTTCTCCGCCTACGGCCTGCTCACCCACCGCCATACCGCGGAGATGGAGATGGCGCTGGGCAGCCCCGTCCTGTTCACGCCCCACCTCGCGCCGATGAACCGCGGCATCCTCGCCACCTGCTACGCCACCGCCAAGGGCCCGTGCGATCCGCTGGCCGTGCTGGCCGAAGCCTATGCCGCCGAACCGTTCGTCCACGTGTCCGAACGGCCGCCGTCCACCAAGTGGACGCTTGGCTCGAACGCCGTCCACCTCACCGCCCGCTACGACGAGCGCACCGGCCGCATCCTCGCCATCGCCGCGCTCGACAATCTCGTCAAAGGAGCCGCCGGCCAGATGATCCAGTGCGCCAATCTGATGCTCGGCCTCGAAGAGACAGCGGGCCTCCCGAGTGTGGGGATGTGGCCGTGATGGGGGTGGCGGCTTCAAGATCCTCCCCTTCGAGGGGAGGTGGCGCGCGCCAGCGCGACGGAG
>DASWMB010000129.1:0-14685 GCA_036399955.1 Allosphingosinicella sp.
TCGGCCAGCGCCGCCCGGCGCCGCTCGTCGCAGCAGAGATAGCGCGCGCCGGTCATGCCACGCCGGCCCGAAGCTCGAGCCGCTCGGTCGAAAGCGTCGCCAGCACCTCGTAGCCGACCAGGATGTCGAGCGCCGCGGCGCCTTCGTCGAAGTCGACCTCGAGCGCGTGGAGGGTGAGGACGTGGCCGAGATGCTGGGTGATCGTCGCCTGCAAGGTCGCCGCGAGGGCGATCGCCGCCGGCCCCTCGCCGCCCGCGAACAGCATCTGGCGGACGGGACTGCCGAGATCGGGACGCATGACCCGCTCGCCGATCAGCGTCATGATCAGCAGCTCCAGCATCTGCCGGACATGCGCGTCGCTGCCGTAATCGACGGCCGCGCTGCGCCCGCTCGCCGCCGGCGCGAAGGGGAAGGCGAGCCGGCTCACTGCGCGATCACCCGCGTCTGCGAGGCGGCGATGATCGGCGGCCCGGCGGGGATCTGCTCGATCGACTGGCAGATCGCCGTCAGCGGATTGATCAGGACCGGCTGGCCGCCGGCGAGCACGCGCGTCGCCGCGACGATCCAGCGCGTCGTGACGCAAGGCTGGGGCTTGCCGTTCGGCAAGGTGAAGACGCACCCCGCGACCAGGCCCTGATCGGACAGCACGGCCGCGGGCATCCCGCCCAGCATCACCCGCGGGCTCGCGGCGACGATGTTGAGCGTGCCCCCGTGGGGGCAGGTCGCGGTCGTCCCTGGATGCAGCACCGGTCCCGGCATGTTCCCCCCTAGGTGATGGTCAGCGCCCCGTTGTTGATGATGACGGACGGGCCCGTCATCGCGATCGAGGCGCCCTGGCCGTTGCTGATCGTGATCCCGGCCGCGCCGATCATCACCAGCGCTCCCGTTGTGGTCTTGATCATCACGTTCTGCGCCGGATTGTCGGACAGGGTCACGCTCGTCCCGGTCGTCGTCTGGAGGTGGATCGCCGGCGTCGCGGGCGTGCCGCCGGCGACCGCCAGCGGCGGAAAGCCGCCTGGATCGGCCCAGAAGGCGCCGGTCCAGATCGGATAGTCGGTGTCGCCGGCCTCGAACTCGATCCAGACCATCGAGCCCAACTGCGGCAGCGCGACGATCGCGCAGCCCTTCGCCGCCATCGGAAAGGCGGGCAGCGCCCAGGTCGACGGGAACAGGCCGTAGCGGTCGCCGAGCTGGACCTGGATGCGGCCCTGCAGCATCGGATCGACATTGTTGAGCACCGTCGCCCGGTACTTGCCGAAATAATGCGGGCCGGCGCTCATAGCGGCACCGCCGGGGTGTTCGAGACCATCCCCTCGCGGGACAGCTGGAAGCTCTGCTTCCAGCTCCCGCGGCCGAGCGTGCTGGTGACGGAGCGGACGAACCACAGGCCGTCATGGGCGAGGCCCGCGCCGCGGACGCCCACGAGGCTGCGCGCGTCCATCGGCCGGCCGTAGCGGGCGACGTCGAGGCTTCCCTGCGCCGACAGGGCGTCCGCCTTGCCGCTGCCCCCGAGCAGGCTGGTGAGGATGTCGGGGAGAGGCTTGCGCTCGCCCTCGATGCCGCGAATCTTGGTCGGGAGCAGCGGCCGCGCGGAGAGCGGCGGCTTCAGGATGCTGACGTCGAGCGACGGCACCGGGATGGTGAAGCCCGACTGCTTGGCGTAGGCGAACTGGAGCTCGGAGGCGTTGCCGTCGGCGCTGAAGGACATCGCCTCGACATTGGCGGCGTGGTCCATGTCGATCGTGAGCGCCGGCTGCGGCAGGCCGACCCGGATCTGCGGCCCCCAATAAGCGGTGTTCGTCCCCGGCGCCGGGCCGGGAATGATGTAGAATTCGTGCGCCGCATCCTTCGCCAGAAGGGTCGCATATTCGAAGTCCGTGCCCTTGTGGGCGGCATATTTGTCGACCGGGTTCGAGATCGACTGGAACAGCGGCGGGATGGTCAGCGGGATGACGCCGAACATCGCATATTTGGCCAGCATCACCGCGACCCGCGCGAAGGGCGGCATTGCCGGATAGGGCAGGCCCGTCCACTCGATCAGGTCCATATAGCCGGAGACGTCCTCGCCGGTGATGGTCAGCTTGTTCTCTCCCGGCTTGGCGGAGGCGGCGACGTCGTGGCGCTTGATCGGTCCGTCGGCGAGCACCTTGGGGATGCCGTTCAGCGTCGCGATCAGGATGACTCGGATCATCGGATCGAAATAGCCGGCGGGAAGCAGCGTGGTCGCAATCGGCGAGGTCTTCGAATAGGTGAAGACGAGCTGGAAGCCGGAGCGCGCGCCGACCGCGCTCGTCACCTGCGCGCTCTCCAGCGCCTCGACGACCGCGGCCGGCGGCGGCGCCACCGCCACCGGGCCGATCAGCAGGGTCAGGGTGACGCCCTTAAGGCTCGCCATGATCCGAGATCTCCAGCGGCAGGGGGATGATCAGCAGCCGGCCGTCGGGCTCGGCGGCGTGGGCGGGGTCCGCGTCGCCATTGGCGTCGCAGATCTTCCAATATTGCTCCGGGTCGCCGAATGCCTCGGCGGCGATCCGGTCGATGCGATCGTCGGCGATCACCTTGTGGCGCGCGTTCGCCTGATAGCGCCCGGTCGCCGGGATGATGCGGCGGCCGACATAGGTCTCGGTGCTGCCGTCGGGCAGCGTCCGGGTGCGAAGATTCACGCCCCGGTAGCGGCTGTTGAACGCGAACTCGTCGCTCATGGCGCGCTCCTCAGGCCGAGCGACTGGATCGCGGGCGGCTTGCGGCGGGAGAGCTGCTCGCGCCGCTTGAGCGACACCATGAACAGCTCCGCGCCCTTGCTGCCGTAAGCGAGGTCGTCGATCGACAGCAGCCGGAGGCCGAGCGAGATCCGCGCGCGGATCGGGTTCAGGTTCACGTCGAACGCCTCCTCGACGATCGAGAAGTCGTTGATCCGGACCGGCAGCGTCCGGTTGCTGCCCAGGACCAGGAGCAGCATCGGCGAAGGCAGCGGCAGAACCTCGATCGTGCCGGTCGAGGCGAGGCGGTTGGCCGCCTCGAGATCGCCGCTCGCCGGCGTCACCATCATCTCGAGGTCGGCGAGCTCCGGGGCGATGCCGCTCGCCACCGTCTCGGGATTGTCGCCCGGCCGTTCGAGCCGGTCGGTCGCGTCGAGCTCGATGTCGATCTTGATCGTCTCGGCGGGCGGCCCGGTGAGGCGCAGGCTCTCGAGCCGGTCGCCGGTGTCGGTCTTCGCGATTCTCGGGGTGATCGTGCGCGTCAGGCTGTCGGGATTGTACTGGAAGGCGATGGTGCGCAGCACCTTCTTCCCCTCCGAGTCCATCTCGACGAAGCCGCCCGTCAGCGTTCGGGGAGAGCCGGGGAAACCGCTCATTTCGTGGTTTCCTTCTCGTTCTTCTCGGAGAGGAGCTGTTTCACCATCGCCAGCGGATCGAGATCCTTGGGCTCGATCGAGATGTCGCTGAGGCTCGGCAAGGTCACGCCCTTGGCGGTCGAATAGGAGACCTTGCCGACATTGATGACGATGCTGGGGCCGAGCTGCTTCTCGACCGCGGCGACCGGATAGCGCCAGCGATATTCCAGCGCATGGTAGAGGCCGTAGACGGTGGCCGTAAGGTTGATGCCGAGCTTCGCCCGGAGCTGCGCCTCGAGATAGGCGCGCCCGTCGAACGAGAACTCGCCCTTGTCGTATTTCGCGTCGAACGCCGCGATGGCATCGGCGCCGAGCGAGATCTGCGGCACCACCTCGAGTCCGCCGGCGATGCCGGCGAGGCCGCCGGCGATCTCCGCCCCGATCTCCGCGCCGAACTCGCCGTAGAGGCTGAACTTGGTCGGGATCACGAACTCGCCCTTGAGCGACGCAGTGACGTTCGGATTCTCCTCCAGCGGATCGAATGCGCCGGCGAGCACCACCTTCCTGATCTGGCCCGGCCCGATGCTGTAGCTGATGCCGACGCTGGCGTGGATGTTCACCGCGGCGTTGAGGGCGGGCACCGGCGTCGGAATCTTGAAGCTCGGGTTCGCCGACATCAAGGTGCGCTTGCCCTTGTCGGCCTCCGGCCATTTGCCGAACAGCTCGATCGTGCCGAGCTCGACCGCGCCGTTGATCCGCACATGGCCGCCGGCGCTCAGCGTCACGCCGAGGAGCGGCTTGATCTTGTCGGTGAGCTGATAGGCGATCTCGCCCGATCCGGTGAGCTCGCCCGCCTCGCTCACCTTGACCCCGAGCTTGCCCTTGCCCTTCTTGTTCTTGGTCTCGACGGCGACCGAGCCCGAGCCCCAGAGCTTGCCCGCCTCGCCGTCCTTCTGGCGGTAGAAGACCTGCAGGCTGCCGGTCCACTGGCGGAAGGTGAAGTCGCTCGTCCCCTGGAGGTTGAGCTCGCTCGCGGAATAGGTGCCCTTGACGTCGACCGCATCGACGATCGGGAAGGGCTTGGGCCAGTTGAAGCCGCCGGAATAGACGATGCCGGTCTTCTCGGCCCAGGCGATCCCCATCTTCAGGGTCTTGTCCCTCACCTGGGTGGTCATCCCGCCCTTGGCATAGGGGATGAACTTGCCCGCCTCCTCGGTGAAGCCGAGCTCCGCCTCGACGGTCGAATTGGGCAGCTTGCCCGCGCTCTTGGCGCTGAGCTTGCCCGACCAGCCGGCTTCGCTGTGATAGCGGACGACGCCCGAAGCCTCGCTGATCCCGGGGAGCGCCATGCCGGGCCTGAGCGTGCCCGTCGCGACGAAGGCGCCGCCCTCGGTCGTCGCCTTGACCTCGCCCAGCATCAGCGGCTTGGCGGCCGGCCCGATCTCGAAGTTGATCGTCCCTTCGGGCTTGAGCGTCGGCGCCAGCTCGAGCGCGACGCTCCCGCCGGTGAAGCGGATCAGGGCGATCGGCGACTTGAACTTCGAGACGTCGAGCGGGGCCTCGAGCTTCATCGAATCGGGCGCGAAGCTGAACTTGAGGTCGCCGAGGAACTTGACCCGCGGCGAGATGACGCCGGTGCCGGTGAGGCCGCCATTCTCATCGACGGCGAGCGAGGTGAGCTTGCCGCGGCTGAGATAGGGATAATAGATTTCGAGGTCCTTGTTCAGGGCCTTGTTGAGCTTCAGCTCGCGGTACTCGCCCGCCGCCGCCGCGATCGCCGCGTTCGCAGCGCCGGCAGCGCCGCTCGGCGCCTCCTCCGGTTTCACCGTCCCGGTCGGCGCGGCGGCGCGCGCGGCGTCGAGCACGACCGGCTTCTCGCTCGGGATCATCGGCTTGCTGGAAACCTTGGCCTTGACCTTGTCGCCGGCCGCCTCGCGCGAATAGTGGGTGAGCATCAGCCCCGAGATCAGCCGCTTGGCGCCGAAATCGATCGGCGTCGTCCCGGCGGCCTTGACGGAGACGACTTCCTGCTTCCCCCCGGCGAGGAGAGCGACGGGGGCGCCGCCCTCGCGCTGCTTGATCGCAGCGTCGCCCTTGATCTTGCCGGAGCGGAGCAGATTCTCGATCTTGACGCTGGCGTCTTCGTCGCCGCCCGGCACCGTCACCTTGGGGAAGTGCAGCTGCAGCTTGACCAGCTTCGGGCGCACCGCCCGCACCGACTTTGCGATGTCGGACAATTTGGCCGCGGTCAGCGTGCCCGAAAGCCGGTTGGTCTCGGCGGTGAGGAGCTGCAGGTTCGAGGCGTTGCTGCCGCCCTTCAGCTGCTTCTCGACGATGTGGTCGATGTCGCACTGCGCCTCGGCGAGGCTCTCCTTGTCGAAGGCCCCCAGGATCGTGGCGATTCCCGGATGAGCGTCGATGTCCTTCTGGACGTCGGGATCGGCCTTCCCGGTGTTCCTTATCGCCTCGGCGACCGCCTGCAGGGTGGTGAACCCGAAATTGCCGAGCCATGCCTTCTTGTAGTCCGGGCTCTTCTCCATCACCGCCGCGACGGAGCCGCCGTGGAAGACAGGGTCGTAGATGAGTGATCCACCCTCGGCCGCCGCCTGGTAGCGTGCCTGCACCCACTTGCCGCTCCCCTTCGGCGGCAGCGTGAGATGCTCCTCGGATTCGAGGACGAGCGCCGTTGCCCCCGGGCCCGGCGCGTCCTCCTTCAGGATCTTCATCTTCGGAAGGTCGGGGGCCGGCGCGCCCTCTTCGGTCTTTTTCACTTCAGGCCAGGCCGGGACCGTCGCCGGTTCCGACGTCTCCGCCGACGGCGTGTCGGTCGTCTCGCCCGAGGGGACGTCGCCCTCCGCGCGGAAGATCGCCGGCGCGGCGACGCGCGTGAGGCTCGGCGCGGTGCGGCCGCCGGTGACGTCGAGCGCGGCCCGGTCCGCCTCAGCCTCGAGCCGCTGGTCGGCGCCGACCGGGAGCGGCCCATCCGCCTTCATCTGGACGCCGCCCTGCTGGATCGAGTGGGCGAGCTCGTGCGCGATCAGCGCGCGGCCGGACGGGGTCTCGGGCCGGTAGCGGCCCTCGCCGAAGACGATGTCGTTCCCCGCCGCGTACGCGATCGCGCCGAGCGAGCGCGCATTGTCGTGCGCGCGCGCGTCGTCATGGATCCGGATCGCGCCGAAATCCGTGCCGAAGCCGCGCTCCATCGACTGCCGCGTCGCCGGCTCCAGCGGCCGGCCGGCATCGAGGAGCGGCGGCGCCGTGACGCTGCCGCCGCCCAGCGTAGAATGCCGCTGCGCGAGCACGCCTGCCGCCGGCGGCGCAGACCGCCGGGCCGTCGCGGCCGCGGTCGGCACCATCTCGAGCCGCTGCGCCTTCATCGCCCGCCCCTCAGCCGCGCGGCGACTGCTTCGGCGATGGTGGCGGCCGCCTGGTCTGCCGCTGAAAGCGACCGTGCCGGCGCCGCGACGGGCGCGGGCTGCCCCGCCAGGACAGGAGCGAGCGCACGCTCGATCGCTTGCGGCAAGGCGTCGCCGAGGCGCCGCGCCTCGACGACCGAGGCGGCGCTGACGCTGATCCGCCGGATCGCGACGTGGAGCGGGCGCACCGTCATCGCGCGCGCTCCCAATCGATGCCGGAAACCGGCAGGTTGTGCTTGCGCAGCTCCTCGGCAAGCTCGGCGGCGATCAGCGTGCGGTCGATGCGGCTGCCGCGCTCGGCGGCGAGAAAGGCCGATCCGAGGGCCACGTTGCGGATGCTGCCGCCGCTCAGCGGCAGGCCGGCGAGCGCGGCCCAGTTGATCTCGTCGACCGGCGCCCTGTCGGGAAAGGCGCGCTGCCAGAGGCGCAGCCGCTCGGCCTCCGACGGCATCTCGAAATCGATCGTGAAGCGGAAGCGGCGCAGGAAGGCCGGATCGATCGCGTGCTTCAGGTTGGTGGTGACGATGGTGAAGCCGCGGAACGCCTCGATCCGCTGCAGGAGGTCGCCCACCTCGGCGTTGACGTGGCGGTCGGTGGCGTTGCCGACCGAGCCGCGGCTGCCCCAGATCGCGTCGCCCTCGTTCCAGACCATCACCGCGCCCGAGCGCTCGGCCTGTTCGAAGGCGGCGGCGATGTTCTTCGAGGTCTCGCCGACATATTTGCTGATGATCTGGCTGAGGTCGATCAGCATCATCCTGAGGTCGAGCGAGCTGGCGATCACTTCGGCCGCCATCGTCTTGCCGGTGCCGCTCGGCCCGCTGAACAGGGCGGCGACGCCGCGCCCGCGGCCGCCCATGCGCTCGGCGAAGCCCCATTCGTCCAGGACTTCCGTGGCGTGGCGGACATGCGCTTCGAGCCGCTTCAGCTTGTCCTCCAGCGGCCTGGCGAGGACGATGTCGCGCCATCCGTAGGCGGGCTCCACCACCGTCACGCCCGGCGTCGGCACCGCTGTGCTGACCCGCCCGGCCCGGTGCCAGAGGATGCGTGCGGCGGCGTCCACGTCCGCCGCCGCGTCGATCTCGGCGGCGGCGCGGGCGCACACGGCGTCGATTTCGGCGGGCGCGAGCCGGAACTGTGCCGCGACTCGGGCGACGGAGCGGCCGAGCCTTGCCGCGCGCTCCGGCCCGAGCGCCCGGCGCCAGCGCTCGGCGGGGACTCCGCCGGCGCCGGCGGCGGCATCCTCGACGATGCGGACGCTTCTGCCGCCGAGCGCCGCGAGCGGCATTTCGCCGGCGATCAGGACATGCCCCATCACCCGCTCGGCGAAATCGGCCACTGCCGTGCGCGCGCTTTGCCCCTCCTCGGCGAGGAGTATCAGGGCGGCGCCGTCGAGCGCGGCCTCACGGCTCCAGCGGCGGGCGAGGATGTCGCGCGCTTCCGGCTCGTCCGGAATGGCGGCGGCGCGCATGACGTGCGGCGCGAGGCCGAGCGCGGCGAGGCTCGCCGCCGCCGCCGCCGGCTCGGTGCGGCCGAGCATGACGAGCGGCGACAGGCCGTCCTCGCCGCGGCTGGCGAGAGCGGCGCCGAGCTGATCGGCGAGCGCCAGGGCGGCGAGCGCGGCGTTCGCGCGCATCGGGGCGATCCGCGCCCGGATATCCGAGGGTGCGGGAGCGACGCCGGCGAGCCGGTCGGCAAAGGCTTCGTCGAGCCCGAGCCGCGCCTCGATCCGGAGCGTGCCCGGCTCGACGCTGACGAGATCGAACCGCCGCAGCGCCGCGCCGGCCGCCAGCGAGTCCGGCGCGAGCCCGGGCACCAGCCGCATCGCCAGCCACAGCGGCACGCCGCGCCCGCCGCTCGCCGGCGACGCCGCCGCCACCCGCCGGGCGACATCCTCGCTGAACGCGGCGGCGGCGAGGACCATCACGAGCTCGGTCTCGGCACGGGTGAGGGCGAAGCTGTCGGCAATGTCGGCGAGCCGCGCCGGTGCAGGGCCGGGGCCCGAGCCTGGGTCGTCGAAGCGCGCGAGAGCCATCGCTGCGCAGGCCTTCAGGACGGACTGATCGCCCTCGGCAGTGCAAGCGAGGCGCGGCTCGGCGTTCACGGCAGCGGCTCCGTGATCACCGCGTCGGGCTCGCCCGCCGCTGTGGGCGCGGGCTCGACGGCCGGCCGCGCGAACAACTGCACGGCGGTCACGGCCGCCCCCTCCTCCTCCGGCTCGCCCGTATCGAGGAACACCGTCGTCGCGAGGTAGAAAGCGGAGGGGCGGAGCGGCGACTGGAGCGACGACCAGAGCTTGGTCGAAAGATCGATGTCGACCGGCTGCTGGGAGATGCTGATCGATTCGGGCTGCTTGTCGAGCGGCTCCTTCGTCAGCGTGTCGATCAGCTTCGTCGGCGTTGCCGGCACGAGGATGGGTCCGAGAATCCCGGCGATGATCTTGCGTGGCACGATGCCGTTCCGGTGGAGCGCGCTCATGCCGATGCCGAGCAGCGCCTCGCGCTCCAGGTCCGGCCCCTGCGCCGCGAGCATGTAGTGGAGGTCGAGCACCAGCGGCGGCCGCGACTGCGGGATGCCGGCCGAATCGACATGGGGATCGTGCATGTTGCGCCAGGCCGGGTTGGGCCCGGCATGGTGGAGGAAGAGGACCAACCCCGGCGGCTCCGGCGGCGCAGGACCGCTGGCCGAGGTCGGCCGCGCCGGCGGATTGATCGACACCGGAGGCGGCGTGAACGTCCCGTAGGCCGCTTTCAGCCGCGCCTCGATGATCGCGCGCAGCACGAACGTCGTCGCCGGAATGGCGAAATGCGCGCTCACCGCGCCGCTCCGCTGCGGGCCGCGAGATAATCGGCGAGCGACGGCACGCCGGCCGGCATTCCCTGGGCGGGAGATCGTGCCGGTGCGGGCGCGGGCGGCGGCGCGACGATGCGCACGTCGATCCGCCCTATCTCGATGGTGAGCGCCGGCGGCGCCGGATCGTCGGCGCCGCGGTCGGCCGGTTCAGCGGCCGCTACGACCGGCTCTGCGGCGATCGTCGGCGGCTCGGCGGGCGGCGGAGCGGCAGCGGGCACCGCCGGCACCGCGGGCAGCTCTGCGGCAGGCGGCGGCGAAGGGTCCTGCCGGACGAGCTCCACCGCTGCGGGCGGCGGCGCGGTTTCGCCGATCGGGACGGCGACGAGGATCGCGGGCGCAGGCGGCGGCACCGCGGCCGTCTCGCTCGTCGCGACGGGCGCGGCGGCGCGCAACGGCTGCGCCTCCGAAGCGGCCTCGACTGCGACCGGTGCGGCCGGCGGCGCAAGGTCCGGCGCAGCGCCGGCGGACTCGTCCCGAGGCGCACTCGGCGCGGCCGGCGCGCCGGGCGGCACCGGGTGCGCAGCAGCCGGCGGCGGAGGCGATGCGGCGACGCGCGCCTGGCGGGCGGCGGGAGCCGGCGCGGGCTCGGCGGCCGGGGCCGCATCCTGCAGGCTGGCGATTTCGAGCGGCGGAGCGTCGTCGTCCGCCTCCATCATCGGGCCCTGCGACTGCAGCGGCCGGGCCGTGCCCGGCACCGCGAGCGCCGCGCCGATCACTGCGTCCCAATAGCCGGTCATGCCGGCATCGCCAGCGGCGCGCGGGTTCGCGTCGCCGGGGCGCGGGCGGCGATCATCTCGACATACTGGGTGCGGCGGGCGGGCGGCAGCGCGAGAATGGCATCCTCGCTCCAGCCATAGGCGCCGGCGATGACGTCGATCTGGCGCAGCAGCCGATCGGCGATCGCGTCTATCCGCGTGGCGACGAACTCGGCGACGTCGACCGAGGCGCGCAGCGCCGCGCCGCATTCGGCGCAGCTGAGGTCGACGACGATGCTGGCGGCGGGATCGATCTCATCGAACCGCGCGGCGAGCTGCGCGAGGACCGTCGCCGGGACCGGCTCCCCTCCGTCCGCATCGAGGCGGCAGCGCGACGCGATCTGCGCGAGGATTTCGGCCTCGCTCCGACCCTTCGCTCCGTGGATGTCGGACATGAGCGGGAGGCGGAATGTGAGCCGGCGGCGGCCGGAGCGGATCGCGACACGGGCCGCGGCGCCGGGCGCCGGGCAGCCGAGGATCGCCGCCGCGGGAACGGCGAACTCGTTGTCGGTGCGGCAGGCGCTGCAGTGGAGGCGCGCATCGAGCGGCGCCTCCGACAAGGCGGCGTGGAGCGCGAGCAGGCGTTGGTTGCGCCGGCCGAGCGTGTCGTCCCCGAGAACGGCACCCGGCTCCATCACCGAAAGCAGGGGCTCCAGGCGGCGATGCGCCGACCGCTGCGAACGGTCCCAGAGCGCGATCAGCTGTGCCGCGGTCGGGGCGGGCATCGGCTCACTTACGGCTCGACATAGCTGGGCTCTTTCGGCTCGGCCCAGGCATAGTCGCGCTCCCAGCCCTCGTTCTCGAGCTTGAGCTTGGCGATCGCCACTGCATTGGCGTTGGCGTCGAGGTCCGGCAGCGCCTGATATTCCGACACCCAGCAGCGATAGATGTTGTAGATGAGGACGATCTGCCCCGCCTCGTTCAGCATCTCGACGATCATGTCCTTGCGGAAATCGGCCAGCGACACTTCGCTCCCCGCCTGGGAGCCGAAGTTCCAGACCTTGTTCGCCCAGGCCTCGAAATCGACGTCGTGGGTGACGCCGCGCTCGAGCGTGATCGCGTCATAGTCGGTCTTGCCGGGCGACTTGTAGCTGGTCGAGGGGTCGCCGCCGGAGCGGTGCTTCACCATCTCGGTCGTGCGCTTCAGCGGCGACATCTTGGAGACACCGGCGACGTAGCGGCCGTCCCACTTCAGGCGGAACTTGAAGTTCTTGTACGGATCGAGACGCTGCGCATTGGTAGAAAACTGGGCCATGTCCGCTCCCCTCAGGCTCAGGCTGCCTGCTTGACCATCTGCTGAAGGCTGATCACCACGAACTCGGCCGGCTTGAGCGGCGCGAACCCGATGACGATGTTGACGATGCCGTTGTCGATGTCGGGCTGGCTGGTGGTGCTGGCGTCGCAGCGCACGAAATAAGCGTCGTTCTTGGAGCTGCCCTTGAACGCGCCCTGCCGGAACAGGCCCTGCATGAACGAATTGACGTTCATCCTGAGATCGGCCCACAGCACCTCGCCGTTCCCCCTCCTCACCGCCCAGCGCAGCCCCTCGCTGAGGCTGCGCAGCATGAAGAGCGCCGTCCGCCGCACCGCGATGTACTTCCACTCGCTCGCCGCGGCGTTCGAGCCGTCGAGCGTGCGCGCGCCGAACGCCACCGTGCCGTAGATCGGGAACTGGCGGATGACGTTGAGCCCGAGCGGATTGAGGATGCCGTGCTCGTCGTCCGAGAGCACCGGCGACGGCCCGTAGACCCCCGTCAGCGACGCCTCCGTCCCGGCCGGCGACTGCCAGACGCCGACATTGCCGTCGGTGCGGGCGAATACGCCTGCCATCGCGCCCGAAGGCGGGTGCGACAGGACGGAGCCCGCGACAAGCGGGTCGTCGACCTTGATGTTCGGGAAATATGCGGCGGCATGGGACGACTGGAAGGTGAAAGCGAGCGTTTTCCAGGCCTCTGCCGCGACCACGTCCACGGTGCTGGGAAAAGGATCGACCAGCAGGAAGGCGAACTTGTTTTTGCAGACCCTCGCCGCTTCGCCATAGGCCGCCATCGCCGCGGCGTGCTGGAGCGCGTTCGGATCCGCCGCGGACGGCCGCACCAGATCCGGCAGGCACAGAATGTTGAAGAACGGGTCCGGAACGTCGAGCGCGGTGATCGCCGCCTGGAAATCGGCCGTCGCAGGCTGGCCGGTGGCGCTGCCGTCATTGCCGACGACGAGCGCCGTAACCTGGCTGCCCGCGGCCGGCCCATAGCTCGCTCCCAGCCCGTATCGAGACGAATTCTCCGACCGCACCGTTACGTTGAACAGCGCAGCAGCAAAGAACGATTCGAGGACGGTCGGCCCGGCCGAGGTCGTGCCGGCGATGGTCACCGTCGCATCTGCCAGTCGCCGGGTGAGCGCCTGCGGCCCCGGTGCGGCCGTGCGGAGCCTGAACAAACGTCCGTTCTCGAACAGCGCCGCTTCGATCGGCACGCCTTCCATGGCGGCCTTTGCCGTCGCATTGGCCGCGATTGCGGCGTTGATGGCCGTCGCAAGTCGCGTGACGGCCTCGAGTGCCGTGGCGGGAATCGGGTCGTTCTTGTTGAAAACGGTGACCGTCAGATCCGGGAAGGCGGCCGACGCTGCAGTCGTACCAGCAGCGTCGAACACCGTGACCGAAAGCTTCACGGCGACCGACTCGGCGAATCCGGTTGACGAAGCCGCCGGAATATTGCCGATTTCGTAAACGCTTCCAGTCGGCTTGGGTATGACCGTGACGCCGGTCGCAACGGTCAAGCTGGCGAGCTTCGAGCCGGTCGCGATGTCGTTGACCACGTCGGGGCCGTAGCGGGCACCGCCAGTGGTTCTGAGATCGGCGAAGCGTTCGGTGCGGCCGCTCAACCGGTCGAGCATCGACAGGTTGAACCGCGTGGTGTCCTTGGTCGACAGATAGGGATTGGCGCCGATCTCGAACGGGTCGATCTCTACGTAGATCTCCTTGCCCGCAGCCCCCGAGCCGAGAGCCTTCACGCTCATTGAAACGGCGCTGGCCCCGTCCTGCTTGAAACTCGTCGCGGCCTGCAGAGAACCGGCCGCCGGAACCCGGATGACGAACGCCTCGCCGCCCCCGTTGGCGAAAAAGTGAAGCACGGAGTACGAAAGGCTGCTCGTCGGGCTGAGCCCGCCGAAGCTGCGTTCAAAGTCGCCGAAGTTGAAGATGCGAGTTGCCCGTCCGTCGATGCCCGTCAGCGTCGGTCCGACGAACAGCGCCACCGATGTCGGCGCGCCGCTTATCGTCCGGACGCCGCTCGGGATTTCCTGCGTGTAGACGCCTGGATGTTTGAACTGGAGCATCGACGACCTCCCCACGGTGACGGGCGCGCGACATAGCGGCGCCGCCCTGAAATCCTCAGGAACGACGCTGGCCGGTCTTCGCCATATGACTATGACCGAACCGCACGTTACGATATTTCTAGAGACTTATCGCGAACCAGGGCTGCCTAATACTTGCGATTCGCAGCCAAGTTGAAATCATCACATAGGATAGGGTTGCTGTCAACGCAGGCTAAGCCCCGGTGAATTCATGGAAAGTAGCCTCGGGCAAAAGTTTTTTAGCGGCGGGCGGGGCCTCGGCGGGCCTGCCTCCCGGGCGGAGTCGCGGCTTCCCCGCGCTCGCCTCCGCCACAGTGGTCGGAGCTCGCTGCCGGAGCCGGGCGGCGCCAGGCGCGCACGCGGCCGCACAAGGCAAAAAAACCTGCCATCGCATCGCTTTATCGTTGCAGAGGATGGTAAACGGCTTAAGCCCTGCAACGGGACGCGGCGCGCAGGCGAGACGCGAATCAGTCACAGCGCCGGGGGGCAAGGTGGGGGCAGGTCAGGCGCTCGATTTTCTGAACGAGATGCTGTGGAACAGCCTCCTCGTCGCGGCACCGATTCTGATCGCGACTCTCGTCGTCGGCCTCCTCGTCAGCATCTTCCAAGTCACGACCCAGCTGCAGGAGATGACCCTCAGCTTCGTGCCGAAGCTTCTCACCGCCGCGTTCCTGATGATCGCGATGGGACCCTGGATGATGGGCCGCGTCACTCAGTTCGCGACCTCGCTCTACAGACTCATTCCCTCGCTCGCGAGCTGATGACCGACCTTGCCGATCAGCTTGTCGCGACGCTGCTGCTCAGCCTCAGGATCGCGCCCGCCTTCGCCTTCGCGCCGCCGTTCACGATGCTGCGCGCGCCGGCGCTGGTCCGGGTCCTTCTCAGCCTCAGCCTCGCCGCCTGGCTCGTCGCGACCTGGCCCGCGCAGACCTGGCAGATCCCGGGCGGGGGCGGCAGCCTGATCGTCATCGGCGCGCGC
>DASWMB010000130.1:0-8243 GCA_036399955.1 Allosphingosinicella sp.
GGCGCTGCTTCTCGCTGCGCGACCAGATGGCGTAATCGAAGACCAGCCGCGAGAGCACGGCGACGACGACGGAGACGATGTCGGAGGGGACGCCGGAGACGTCGATGATCGAGATCGGCTTGCCCTTGGCGGGCAGGCGGAAGATCTTGGAGATGAATCCCTGCATGGTGTCGGCGATCAGCATGCCGGAGAACATGAACTGGTAGCGCGGGTCGCTCTTCAGCTCCTCGATCTTGGTCTTGAGGCGCATGAAGGGCGCGGTGTCGCCGGCCTTGTTCAAGACGCCCATCTCGTTCGAGATGGCGGTGGTGAGGTCCGACAGAGTGTAGGGGATCGGCGAGTCCACGGTGAGCTTGGTGAGCCCCTCGGCCGCACGGTTCTTGCCGCGGGCGATGAGCAGGCACTTGGCGAGGATGTCGGCGTCGCGCTGCCGGTCCGAGCCGGTCGTGGTCAGCATCACCTCGCAATGCTCTTCGAAGTTCATCAGCCAGTAGGGCATTGCCAGGTTGTCGACGTTGAACAGCTCGCCATAGCCCTTGAACGCGGCCGAATATTCGCCGTGCGGGTCGATCATCACGATGTGGCCTTCGGGCGCGACCTCGCAGATGCGGTGCATGATGAGCGCCGCCGACGTCGACTTGCCGGTGCCGGTCGAGCCCAGGAGAGCGAAGTGCTTGCCGAGCAGCGCATCGACATAGAGCGCGCCGCGCACGTCCTTGGTCGGATAGACGGTGCCGATCTCGATATGGGCGCGCTCGTCGGCGGCGAACATCTGCTTCAGGTCGCGGGCGGTCACCGGAAAGACGCGGTAGCCCGGGATCGGGTAGGAGGTGATGCCGCGCTTGAAGTTGACGAGGCGCAGCGTCTGCGGGTCCTCGTCGCCCTCGCCAAGGAAATCGATGTCAGCGAGGATGGTGGCGCCGGAGGAATCGGCGGCTTTCAGCGAGCGGACGTTGGCGAGCAGCCACTTCTTGCCGCATTCGAGCTTCACCTGGCTGCCGACCTGGCCGGACATGGCGACGGTGGGGTCGGGATCGCTGCCGAGCTCGGCGAGCCTGGCCGCGTCGATCTCGAGCTTGGCGCCGCCGCCGGAGATGTCGACGACGCGGCCGATCGCATCATGCTTGGTTCCATAGGCGTCGATCGGCACCTGCACTGGCAAGGGCTCGACCTGGACGGGCGCGGGCTCCGCCGGGTCGGCCGCTGCAGGGACGAACGTGCGCTGGTGGAACATCTCGGTCATATGGGCTCGTCTTGGCTGTTGTCGTGACGGTCCCGAGGCTTAGCGAAGAGGGGTAAAGAAGTGCTTGCGGCGGCCTTAACGTTTGCCTCGCCGGCGCCGCTCAGCCGCGCCGGAAGAGGGCGCTCGCGGCCCAGCCGAGCAGCAGCGAGGTCATCACCGCGACGATCCCGTAGGTGAAGGACCAGCGGTCGGCGGCGCGGGCGATGAAGCCTTCGAAGCCGAGCTTCTCGATCCGGATCTCGCGCACCGCGCCGGCGATGACGCGGCCGTTCTGAATGAGGAAGGTCTCGGCCGTATAGGTGCCGACGGGCACGCGCGCGGGGATGTCTATCCGCGCCTGATAGAGCACGTCCTCGGCGATCTCGACGCCGCGCGGATTCTCCTGGTAGAGCTGGCCGCGGCGCATCACGTCGACGAGGCCGGCCTCGAAGCGGCGCAGCTCCTCGGGCGAGACGCCGCCGCCGGGCGAGAGCTGGAGGTTGCCGAGGCCGAGCTCGTAAATGGCGGCGGTGCGCTCGTCGATGATCTGCCGGAGCGGCCTGGAAGAGGCGACGGCATAGAATTGCGGCGCCGAGCGGAAGCGGGCGCGGCCGACGTTCATCCAGATGCCGGCGACGCGCTGGCGCTCGCGCACGACGATCGGCTCCATCGGCCCCTTCAAGACAACGGCGACGTCGGTGCGCGCTTCGGGGACGCGGCCGCGCGGGTAGAGGATCGCGCCGAACAGGAGGAGCTGGGCGCCGGTGAAGCTGTAGCGGATCTCGACCTGGCGGTGAGACACTTCGGGGACGAGGCGCGGCTGCGCCTGAGCCAAGGCGAGGGGCGCGAGCAAGGCGAGGACGAGCGCCCGCGCCCGCCTCACAATAGCTGCACCGTGTAGATTTCGGGCGGTCGCCAGGTGAGCTGGAGGCCCATGCGCAACGCCACGGCGAGGACGACGATGGCGAGGAACATGCGCAGCAGCTCCGGCTTCATCTTCTGGGCGAAGCGGGCGCCATACTGGGCGCCGACCACCGAGCCGAGGAGGAGCAGGACGGCAAGGACGATGTCGACCGACTTGGTGGTCGTCGCGTGGATCATCGTCGTCGCGGCGGTGACGGCGAGGATCTGGAGGAGCGAGGTGCCGACCACGACCTGGGCGGACATGCCGAGCAGGTAGATCATCGCCGGCACCATGATGAAGCCGCCGCCGACGCCGAGGAGGACGGTGAGCATGCCGGTGAGGAAGCCGAGGCCGAGCGGCGCCAGCGGCGAGATGTAGAGGCCGGAGCGGTAGAAGCGCCAGCGCATCGGCAGGACCGCGATCAGCGGGTTGTGGCGGCGCACCGGCTTCGCCTCGCGCCGCGGGCGGATGATCTCGAGCGCGGTGGCCGATTCCTTGGCCATCAGGCCGCCGATGCTGGTGAGTAGGATCACGTAGAGGAGCGCGATCACGGTATCGATCTGGCCGGCGTTCTGGAGCGCGCGGAACAGGAAGCCTCCGAACAGCGAGCCGAGGATGCCGCCGGCGATGATCACCGCCCCCATCCGGTAGTCGACGCCCTTGCGGCGGGTGTGGGCGAGGACGCCGGAGATGCTGGTGCCGGTGATCTGCGTCGTCGAGGAGGCGACCGCGACGGCCGGCGGGATGCCGAAGAAGATCAGGATCGGCGTCGTCAGGAAGCCGCCGCCGACGCCGATCATGCCGGTCAGGAGCCCCACCACCCCGCCGAGCGCGATGATCATCAGCGCGTTCACGGAAAGACCGGCGATCGGCAGGTAGATGTCCATCGGCGGCGGACCCTAGCCGTTCGCGGCGGATGGCGGAAGCGGCCGAAGCCCGGCTACGCGAGGCGTTCGGCGAGGAGGGTCTGGAGCAAGGAGAAATCGGTGCCGGGATCGGCGCGCAGGTGGAGCGGCGCGTCGCCTTCGATCATCAGCCTGAACTCGCTGCGGCCGCCGCCGTCGGCGGCGCGGTTGAGCGCGAACTGGCGGACGGCGCGATAGGAGATGGAGGTGGTCTCGATCCGCTCGTTGAGCACGACCTGGATCTGGACGGTGACGATCCGACGGTCGGTGAAGAGCACCGTCGTGGTCTCGCCGCGGAAGCCGGCTTCGACCCTCTCGCCGGCGAGAAGGTGTTCGGCATAGTCGCGCAGCGAGCTCCGCTCGCGCGGGGCGACGTCAAAGGGGCGGAGGGCCATCCGCCGCTGCTAGCCGAGCGGCGCGGAAAGGCAAGGGCGGCGACGCCGCCGCCGGCCCTTGCCTTTCCAGAGGCTTAGCGGCGGTAGCGCCAGCGATAGCCGTCCCAGTAGCGGCGGTTCTGATAGCGATAGCCGTAGGCATTGCCGTAGGGCGGGCGGGCGTAATAGCCGGAACGATAGCCGCGGCGGCGGTCGTCGCGGCGCGCGTCGCGCAACTCGCGGCGGCACTCGCGCACCTCCTCGCGATACTCGCGTCGGCTGTCGGCGCGGCGGATCTCGCGGCGGCATTCGCGAAGCTCCTGCGCCGTCTCGCTGCCATAGCCGCGCTGGTAGCCGCGATCGTAATGGGGGTGCGCCGAGGCGGAAGCCGGGAGCGCGATCGCCGCCAGGCCGCGGCGAGAACCAGGATACGCATTGTCCTCTCCTCAAAAAGACGAACTGGCGCCCCGGCGGGCGCGCGGGACGCGTCGCCGAAACGAACGCAGGCTACGCCGCGCTCCATGAACCTGAAACTACGTGCCGTTCATCGGCGGTTTAGCTGCAGCCGCCGCGCCGCAGGGTCGTTGCGGAGCCTCGGCGGATCGGCGATAGTCGCGGCCGGGGAGGGCCAGGAATGTTCGGCAGGGGTCAGGGCAGTTCGGAAAAGGCGCGGCGCGGCGGCGGCGTCTCGGTCGTCGGCGCGGGCATGGTGGTGAGCGGCGACGTCGCGACCGAGGAGGAACTGAGGGTCGACGGGCGGATAGACGGCAATGTCCGCTGCGGCGCGCTCGACCTCGGCGAGGAGGGCGCGATCGCCGGCGACATCGAAGCCGAGGAGGCGCGGATCGCCGGCGCGGTGCGCGGCAAGGTCTCGGCCCGATCGGTGGTGCTCGAGGCGGGGGCGCGGGTGAGCGGCGACGTCGCCTACGAGAGCCTCGCCGTCGCGGCGGGCGCGCGCGTCGTGGGGCGGCTCAGCCATCGCGGCGACGACGGCGCCGAAGCTGCGCCCGCCGGCGAAGTGGCGAGGCCGCGGGCGCCGGCGAGGAGCCGGGCCGCGGCGAAGGCGGGCACGGTCGCCGAGCTCTTCCCGCAGGCCGCGGCGGAATGAAGGTGGAGCTCAGCCGGCGGCGGTGAGCGGCGCGATCGCGGCGGCGGCAGCGGCGGCGGCGGCCTTTTCAGCATCCTGGCGGGCGCGCATGCGATCGGTGCGGGCGGCGCGGTCGGCCATGTCTTCCCAGGCGGCGGCGGCGCGCAGGCAGCGCTGGCGCACATTTTCGAGGCTGGCGGCTTCGGCGTCGGCGCGGGCTTCGGCGGCGCGCGCGCGGTAGAAATCGAGCTGGGCGGACATTCGGTTTCCTTTCTGCGCCTCCTGAAGCGAGGGAGGCGGGGGCCGCTTCGGCCGGCGGCGGGGCACCCGCGCCGACCCGGGCGCGGCCCGGTGGTGTCGATCCGCTCTAGGCCGGTGCGGCGCCGAAAGCAATCGCAAGCGCCGCCGCGCGGTTCCATCCGGGGACGGCGCGCCTCGCCGCCGGGGCGCCTTCGTGTCCTTCGCGCGCTCGCCGCCGCAAAAGCGATGAAAAAAAATATCATCGAGCAAAATCAATCGGCTGGCGCCGGACGCCATGCTGGAAATCGATCCAGAACGGCAAAAGAGGCTTGACAGCGTCACGCTCATGTGGCACCTTCTGCTCAGGCTCACAGAAGTGTAGCCGAATCACCCCTCCCCAAATCTCGAGGTCGCCGACGCGGTTGAAGGTCCGCGCCAGCCGATGCGCGAGCGGCGGCGCAGCTGGCACCCGCACCGGCGCCGCAACCGACGCCACGTGCGCGGCGCGATCTGCCGTCTTGCGGCGCTGCGGCGGCGGCCCGATAGAAGCGGCAGGGGGCCACGGCATGAGCGCGTTCGAATCCGTCTTCTCGGTGATGTCCCGTCGAAGCGGTCCTTCGATGGGGTCGCGGCCATGCGGTGGACGCGCATGAGCGCGTTCGAGTTCGTCTTCTCTCTGTTCGGGCTGCTGCTCGGCCTCGGCCTGGCGGCGGGGCTGGGCGGGCTCGCCCGGGCGCTCAACGCGCGGCACCGGGTGCGTATCGGCTGGTCGACGTCGCTCCTCGCCTTGCTGCTCTCCTGCGACCTCGTCACCTTCTGGGCCTATGCCTGGTCGGTGCGCGAGCTGGTGCCGGCGACCTTCCCCGCCCTGTTCTACGGCTTCATCGTCACCGCCATCTATTTCATCTCCGCCTCGCTCGTCTTCCCGGACGATGCCGACGAATGGAAGGACCTCGAGGCCCATTTCGTCCGCCAGCGCCGCACCGTCCTCGGCGGCATCTTCGTCGCCAACGCGCTGCTGATCGGCGCCACGATCGGCATGGTCGGCTGGGGCCCGGGCTGGCTCACCTTCCGCAGCTTCGCAATCACCTGGTCCTTCTTCCCGCTGACCGCGACCGCGATCGCCGCCAACGACCGGCGCATCGTCCTCGCCGCGATCGTGCTGCTGATCGCGCTCTACCCGCTCTCGGCGGTCTGGACGGGGTGAGGGGGAGGGGGCGGGAGGCTCCCGCGGCTCAGACGGCGCCGACGGCGCGGGCGAAGGCGAGGCTGTCGAACATCTCGGTGAAGCGGACCGCCTTGCCGAAGGCGAAATGCCAGATGTCGATCTTGGGCGTGTCGACCTCGGCGCCGGTCTCGCGGTGCCGCCAGGCGCAGCGGCCGATCATCACCACCGTCTCGCCATATTCGCCGTCGGCGACGAACTCGCCGACCACGTAATCGAGCATCTCCCATTCGCGGGCGAGGGCGGCGAAATAGTCAGCGGCCTCGGCCTTGGAGACATGGCGGCCGGCGACGCCCGAGGGGAGATCGGCGCCGAGCACCGAGCGCATCTCGATGCGGTCGTCCATGAGGGCGAGGATCTCGTCGGCGCAGCCGCCCTTGGTCTCGCGCCAGCGGCGATACGCCTCGCGCAACGCGGCGACGTAGGAATTCTTCTCGGCGGACATGCGACTCACCCCCGGCTGCGGCCCCGGGGGGAGGCTAGCATGGGGGAGCGGGAAGAAGAATGGCTCGCGCGGAGGCGCGGAGGGGTGGAGGGGTGGAGGGGCTGAGGGGTGGAGGCGCGGAGGGGCGTTCAGGCGACGACGCCGTGGCTCATCACGATCATCGAGACGAGCTTCGCTCCGGTGACGGTTCCGAACGGACCGGTCGCGCGGCCGACGCCTGCGACTGCCTGTTCGTGCGGTACCGGGGGAGTAATTAGCTCAGGCGCGGCGGTGCGTCGTCAAAACGTTGTCGATTTTCTTCTGGCGCTCGGCATAATATCGCGCGTCGAGGCGAGTCGGGGACAAGCCTACGGTCGTTTGGGGGGACACCGATGAAGAAATTTTCCGTTCTGGTGGCGGCATTGTCGCTGCCTCTCGCTGGTTGTTACAGCATGGCGGGCCCGCCGCAGGTCATCAATGCCAACGGGATCCTGCCGGGGCAGCCGCGGGACACGGGCGCGCTCGAGACGCGGTTCCGCGCAATGTCAGGCGAGGCGCTGAAGGCCGGAGCGACCCCGGAGACGATCAGCACGTTCATGCGGAGCGGGTTCACCCTCGTCTATGCGCGGTGCAACAATTACTTCACTCATGCCGGACGACGGCAGATGCGGTCGCGGCTCGCGCGGGATTCGGTGGCTCCCCTCGTCGGCCTGCTCACCGGGATCATCAACCTGCACGATTTCGGCACCAATTCCACGCAGGAACAGCGGCTGCTCGACATCCTCACGCTCGGCCAGACCTTCGGGACCGCCGGGCTCGACGTCTACGACCGGAACTTCCTGTTCGGCAGCGACAATATCGATGCCGTCCGCACGATGACGCTGAACGCGCTGTCGGCGCACGCCTCCGCGGCGCTCGGCCGAGTCGCGCCGTCGATCACGACGATCATGCCGGCCGGGACCGTTCCGGGGACGACGACGATCACGACGGTGACAGCGATCCCAACGCCAGCGGTGCCGGGTGCGATCGCCCCAGGCACGACGACGACCGCGGTGACGACGGCCAATCCGACAGCAGCGGCGACAGCCGAACAGGCTTTTGTGCATTTGATCGACAACCAGATGATGTGCTCGCCGCCGCACATCCTAGCCCTTGCGCGCGAGGCGATGCGGCGAAGCAACATGCAGGCCCGCGACGCGAGCGGGACGGCGATACCGCGCGGCGCCAACGAGCTTGAATCGATCGACGTGACGCCGAATTAGGCGAGTCGTAATCGGCGAGGCGCTGAGGGCGCGCCGGCGCCGCGTGGAGCCGTCTTCAGGCGCTTTGCTTCGTCTCCGCCTCTCGTCCGGCCGTTCCTGGCGCCGGCGAGCCTCTTCGACTGAGCCCCTCGACAGGCTTGGGACACGCTCAAGACAGACGGAAGGCGTCGCGTTCGAGGACGGCCACGGCGCCGTCGCCGGCGGGGCGCTCGCAGGCCTGGCGCCGCGTGCGTGGCTGAGCTCTTCGGCTGGCGGGGGAAAGAAGAATGGTTCGCGCGGAGGCGCGGAGGGGTGTGCGGGTATCGGCGCGGAGCGCTTTCCCTCCGCAAGGTTTGGCGAGGTGGGCCGCGGGGGGGTTCACGCGAAGGCGCGCGAAGGGCGGTTGGCCGGAGGGCACGGCTTCCTTCTCCTTCGCGCCCTCGCGGCTTCGCGTGAGGCCGTTCAGGCGCGGGGCGCGGCCAGGCGACCAGCATCCTTCTCGAGGGCGGCCATGGCGGCGTCGCCGGCGGGGAGCTCCCAGGCCTGATGGCGGCGGGCGAGGGTGAGCTTTTCGGCGAGGGCGGGGAGGTCCGGGGCGGGCGTCAGGAGGAGGCGTTCGAG